>JAEXSY010000432.1 GCA_023440105.1 Bacillota bacterium | reverse complement strand
TAGCAAATATAAGCTGAACTTCTTAAAAAAGGGCTATGAGGCAGAAGTGGTAGATGGATTTGACTCCTTTAATAAAATATCCCTTAAGCTGAAGGATATTGACTGTATAATAGTCATAAGCAATCATATATCTCATGACAATATGTGGAGGCTTAAAGATGGACAAATTCCTGTGATTTATCCTGCCTCCGATGGAGCAAATAGAATATTAGAGGACTTCGAAGAATTCATAAAAAGTAAAGTGGAGGAGTGCTCATGAAATCCATTAATCCCTTTTTTCATTACTATGGATAAATTTATATATTTATAATATAATAGTAAGATGTAGATTATTGAGAGCTTAAAAAGGTCTATAATAATATATAGGAATAATACATTTACTTAGTGAAGTGAAGGGAAGGGATACGATGGAAAACAAAGGCACTTCATCGAACTTTATAAAAAGTATAGTTATAGAAGATTTAGAGTCAGGCAAGCATAAAGAAATTATCACACGCTTTCCTCCAGAGCCTAATGGGTACCTTCATATAGGTCATGCTAAGTCCATAGCTCTAAACTTTGAGCTGGCAGCTGAATTTGGTGGAAAAACAAATCTTCGTTTCGATGATACTAATCCTGTTAAGGAAGATACAGAATATGTAGAGTCTATTAAGGAAGATGTAAAGTGGTTAGGCTTTCAGTGGAATAAGCTTTTATTTGCCTCTGACTACTTTGATGAAATGTATGACAGAGCAGTTTTACTCATAAAGAAAGGCAAGGCCTATGTTTGTGATTTAAATGCAGAAGAAATAAGAGAATATAGAGGAACTCTTAAGGAACCAGGAAAAGAAAGTCCTTACAGAAATAGAACGGTAGAAGAAAACCTTGATTTATTTGAAAGAATGAAAAATGGTGAGTTCAAGGATGGAGAAAAGGTTCTTAGAGCAAAGATAGATATGAGCTCTCCTAATATAAATATGAGAGACCCTATAATCTATAGAATAGCTCATGCAGAGCACCATAACACAGGAAACAAGTGGTGCATTTATCCTATGTATGATTTTGCTCATCCCCTTGAGGATGCTATAGAAGGAATTACTCACTCCATCTGTACCTTAGAATTTGAAGACCATAGACCTCTATACGATTGGTTTGTTAGAGAGTGTGAGATGGAATCAGTTCCAAGGCAGATAGAGTTTGCAAGGCTTAACATAACGAACACTGTAATGAGCAAAAGAAAGCTTAAGCTTTTAGTGGATGAGAAGGTCGTTGATGGCTGGGATGATCCAAGAATGCCTACCATTGCAGGTCTTAGAAGAAAGGGTTACACCCCTGAAGCTATAAGAAATTTCTGCAGAGAAATTGGTGTAGCAAAGGCAAACAGCATGGTAGATTCCCAGATGCTTGAGCACTTTGTAAGAGAGGACTTAAACGCTAAAGCTCCTAGAGCAATGGCGGTGCTAAGACCAATAAAAGTTATAATAACAAACTATCCTGAAGGTCAGGTAGAATGGCTTGATTCTGAGGTTAAGCCAAATGTAGAAGAGGGTGGAACTAAAAAAATACCATTCTCTAGAGAGCTATATATAGATAGTGACGACTTTATGGAGAATCCTCCAAAGAAGTACTTTAGATTATTCCCAGGCAATGAAGTAAGGCTCAGAAATGCCTACTTTGTAAAATGTACTGATTTTATCAAGGATGAGGAAGGCAATGTGGTAGAAATACACTGTACCTACGATCCAGAAACAAAGAGTGGATCAGGCTTTACCGGAAGAAAGGTTAAGGGGACTATTCACTGGGTAGAAGCAACTCATGCTCTTCCTGCAGAATTTAGACTCTATAACGATATACTCCTGGAGGATGAGGAAAGCGGCAAGGAATTCTTAGATTCCATAAATCCTGATTCCTTAGAAATCCTACAGGGCTATGTAGAGCCAGATATGAAGGGTGTAAAGCCACAGGAGAAATTCCAGTTCGTAAGGAATGGTTATTTCAACGTGGATCCTAAGTATACTACAGAAGATAAGCCTGTGTTTAACAGAATAGTATCACTTAAGAGCTCTTTCAAAATAGGATAATAAATTGATTCAGGATAAGGATGTACAGCTTAGTGAAAATACTTTGCGGTGCATCCTTTTTGTTAAATATACACAACTAATATCAAATAATTTATTCACGATTAATAGGAGAAGAATATGGAAGAATTAATAACAAGAATATTAAAGGATGGAACCGTTGAAGCAGGGAATATCCTAAAGGTGGGAGGCTTTATAAATCACTCCATGGATATAAAGCTGTTTAATTCCATGGGAAGAGAGTTTAAGAGGAGATTTCAGCAGGATAAGGTTACAAAGATAGTGACCATAGAAGCCTCCGGTATAGGAATAGCTTCCATAGCAGCCCAGTATTTTGATTTTGTACCTGTAGTATTTGCTAAAAAGTTCGCAGGGAGTAATATGTCTAGTGAGGTCTATGAATCAGAGGTATATTCCTATACAAAGGCCACCAGATATAAGGTAAGGATAGAAAAAGGATTAATAAATAGTGAGGACAGAGTTCTTATTATTGATGATTTTTTAGCTAATGGCTGTGCTGCTTTAGGTCTCATTGATATAATAAGGCAAGCTGGGGCCACAGTTGTGGGCTTTGGAGCAGTGATAGAAAAGGGCTTCCAGCAGGGAAGAAGAGTTATAGAGGAGCAGGGAGTAAAGGTAGAATCCCTTGCGGTGATCAAGGGTTTTGAAGGTAATAAGGTTATTTTCTAGCTTACTTATAGGGTGAAAATCTAATTAACAGGAAAAATCAAGAAAACACTTGACTAATAATAATTCTCAATATATAATAAATATCAGTTGATGCGTGCACAGTAAGATAGCGACTGTCTCCGTATATCAATTTGCCAGATTACACGAAGGACTGCCTCCAGCAGTCCTTTTTTTCTATGGAATAATATTAATAAATCAATTAACTTGAGATTTATCCATAGATAGAGTATAATAAAGAAAAATTATATTATAAGACAGTTCGGGAGCCTCCTGTCTCTAAATAAAACTAAGGCATGTTATCTAAGAAGAGAATCTTTGGTAGCTGTCTTTTGGCAGCTATTTTTTATTGTCCTATAGATTTATTTGCCATAGAAATTATTTTAGAGATGCAATCTTTATGCTATTTATAGTAAAGGAGGGTATCTCTATTTATTTTGTCTTTAGGAAGGTATGAGATTATGACAGAAAGATTTAAACTTGATTTTATAGTTAAGACTGCTGCAGTAGCAGCACTATATGCGGTACTGACAATTGCCTTTAGCTTCATGTCCTATGGAGCGGTGCAGTTTAGAGTTTCTGAGCTTTTGACTTTACTAGCCTTCAAGGATAAGAAATTTATTCCTGGCCTAGTTTTAGGCTGCTTCTTATCTAATTTACTGAGCACTGTGGGATGGATGGATATGGTATTTGGAACCCTTGCTACTCTTATTGCTGTATATTTAATAAGCAAAACAAAAAGCCTATTTATAGCAACCCTCTGGCCAGCTATAATAAATGGCCTTATTATTGGCATTATGCTTTATTATGTTGCAGCTTTTCCTCTTATATATGCTATTTTTGGTGTAGCTTTTGGGGAATTCGTAGTAGTTACTCTGGCAGGATACCCTCTATACAGATATCTGTTAAACAGGGAGGACGGATTACTAGAGCACATAACCTTTAAATAAGACACATGAGAACAGCCCTATGGAGATGAAGCCGTGGGCTGTTATTTTTTTGTATACAGCACCTTTATCCTATTGACAGGAATAACTGACTGTGAGAATATGGAAGTAGTTAGCGAAGACTAACTGTAGATAAACCTTTCCCTTTTAGGGTATTTGTTAATTAAAATAATAATAAAGTGAGGTTTTTATATGAGCAAAATTGCAGTAGTTTATTGGAGTGGCACCGGGAATACTGAAGCTATGGCTACATTTGTTGCAGAAGGAGCCAAGGAAGCCGGAGCAGAAGTTACTGTATATACTGCTTCAGAATTTACTGAGGATTCCATGGATGAATACGATGCAGTAGCCTTTGGTTGCCCATCGATGGGTGCAGAGCAGCTGGAGGAAGGTGAGTTTGAACCTATGTTTAACTCTATTGAAGGTAAGCTTTCTGGCAAGAAGATTGCTCTATTTGGTTCCTATGGCTGGGGCAGCGGAGAATGGATGGAAGCTTGGGAAGAAGACTCCTTATCTAAGGGTGCGATCCTTGCAGCTCCAAGTGTAATCGCTAATGAGGCTCCTGATGATGAGGCAGCAGAAAACTGCAGAAGCTTAGGTAAAGCTTTAGTTTAAAGATATAAAAGAATAAAACCATTGGCTACGTCCAATGGTTTTATTTATTATGTTCCCTTGCAATATATGATTTTATTGCTTCAAAGCTTTCGGTGCTTAATACGTGCTCTATGCGGCAGGCATCCTCTAAAGCTGTTTCTTTATTAACTCCCAAATGGGTAAGCCAGTTAGAAAGGAGGGTATGCCTTTCATACATGGTTTCTGCAATAGCAAGTCCCTTTTCTGTTAAGGTTATATAGCCATCGTTATCAACCCTTACATAGCCGTTTTCTCTAAGGTTCTTCATAGCAATGCTAACACTTGCTTTAGTAAAAGAAAGCTCGTTGGCGATATCGATAGAGCGAACTGTAGGGTGTTTTTTGCTGAGCATTAATATAGTTTCTAAATAATTTTCTGCGGACTCTTGTATCTTCACTAAATTACCTCCTATAAAGGTCTTGTAAATCTATTATAGCATAGATTTACAAATATTAATCCTAGAAATACTTCGATACTTTGATATAATCTGATAAATGGAATTAATTATGATATAATCCTAATTGTGAGAGGAGGATGCTTTATGAAAATCGTTATATTAGATGGAGCTGCCTTAAATCCAGGTGACCTATCCTGGAAGGGCTTTGAAGCTCTTGGGGAAGTAACTGTATATCAGAAGACTGAAGAAGCAGATATTATAAATAGAAGCATAGATGCTGAGATATTAATAACAAATAAAACACCTCTAACGAAAGCTGTGTTGGAGAAGCTGCCTAAGCTAAAATATATAGGTGTTATAGCTACGGGCTATGATGTGGTAGATATAGAATATGCAAGGAAGAGGAAAATTCCTGTAACAAACGTTCCTGGTTATGGCAGTGATGCCGTAGCTCAGCAGGTATTTGCTTTTATTTTGGACTTTGCAAATAAGATAAGGATCCATGATGACTCTGTAAAAAAGGGTCAGTGGCAAGAGATAGGAGAGTTCTCTTATTTCTTAGAGCCTTTAACGGAGCTTGGTGGAAAGACCATAGGAATAATTGGACTGGGGCAAATAGGGCAGAGAGTTGCTGAAATAGCCTTAGCTTTTAATATGAAGGTTTTAGCTTACAATAGAAGAAGAAAAGAAATCTTTCAGGATTCTAATAATTTTCAGTGGGTTGAGATGGAAGACTTATATAAAAACTCTGATTTTATAACTCTTCATGTTCCACTTTCAAAGGAAACGGAAGAAATAATAAATCTTAGTACTCTTAGCAAAATGAAGTCTTCAGTTATTATTATAAATACAGCTAGAGGAGGACTTATTCATGAGGAAGCTCTAGCAGAGGCGCTGAATTCAGAGAGGATTGCAGGAGCAGCCCTGGATGTGTTATCCACCGAGCCACCTTCTGAGGATAATCCATTATTAAAAGCAAAAAACTGTATTATTACTCCTCATATTGCCTGGGCAGCTAGAGAGGCAAGGAACAAGCTTATGGATATTGCTG
>JAEXSY010000413.1 GCA_023440105.1 Bacillota bacterium | reverse complement strand
TTAGAGCAGCACTATTTCCTACACCATAAGAAATTCTTGGAGTGATTTCACCCATGATTGAATTTGGAATTACTATAGCTAATGGGCCCATAAGCACTTGAGCTTTATAAGCATTTACAGAAATAGCATTTTCTCCTGTAGCACCTACATCTGCGCCTGCCTTTAACATGGCTGCTGTAGCCATAGAATTCGTTCCTAAGGCTATTATTTCTATGTCTTGAATGTTCTTTTCTTTCAGTTTTTCTATAAGTTTTTTTCCAATGCCTCCGCCTTGACCATCAATTACTGCAATTTTCACTGATAACACACCTGTCAAATATATATTTAATAATAACAATATTTCGATACTGTTTCATTATAATTATAGAGTGTGTAGTTTTTTGTGTCAATGTGTGCAGCAGATAACAATTATGGCTGACTGTGTATACGATGGTATATTAGCTATAGATTGTAATTAAAGAATAACTGTATTAAACAAAGCTACAGAAAGAATTTTTGGGATAAAGGCAGAGAAGGTTTTAAAAAGACCTTTATAGAAATATTTCTCCCTACATAATATTTTCGGAATTTTGTAAATGGAAACGTGTTCCAGATAATAATAAGTATATAATTCTTTGGTTGCAGTAATTTTCCAAAATGTAAGTTCAGAAGAAAAATCTAAAACAATAGTTGTATATTGAAAGTTAAGGAGTTATAATTTTGTATATAAGTAATATTTGTGAAATTATTACAGATAAGAGGAGTGTTGAAATGAGAGATAGGGTATTCACCTTTATTGAATTAATAATTGCCTTAGCTCCTATATTCGCAGCTATAGCTTATGCCTCTATGAATAAGAATAAAAAAGCTAATAAATTGTAGTAGATTGATCCCTTGCTTAGGCAGGGGAATTTTTTGTGTATTATTAGGAGTTTGATACTACATGTTTTTAATATATGGTAAAATTTAATTAAGATATGTAATAGATATTGAGATAGAGTAGGGGTATGTGAGGTGTGATGTAATGAAAGCCCTTAAGGTACTGATAGTTTTGAGACTCTTTAAGGAAAATAGCAATAAGGATAATAAGCTTTCTGTATCTAACATCATAGAGCTTTTAGAAAAGGAAAATATTAAGGCTTCAAGGAATACTGTCAAGAAGTATATTAATATATTGATGGAAGCTGGCTATGATATAGTAGAAAGTAAGGGAAGGTCCAATATCAGCTATTATTATTTAAAGAGTGAGTTTTCCTTAGAGGAGCTTAGAATAGTATTAGATGGGATATACTCAAATAAGTTTATTACAAGGGAGTATAAGACTTCTATCAAGAATAAGCTGATAAGGAACTCTTCCATTGCCGAGAGAAAGAAGATAGGTAATATGATTAGAACTGATACGGTAGATACAGGGATAATAGATGTTATGGATAACCTATCTGTTATAAATAGCTCCATAGATGAAAGAAAAACTATAAGCTTTAACCGGATGACTAGAGATTACACAAAAAGCATAATATCCGTAGGAGAGGTTAACAATTTTGTAGCTAAGGAAATCTATTATCATAATGATAGGTATTATCTTATTGGTTTTAATAACTCTGGAGAGCTCCGTCACTACAGAATTGATAGATTGTTTAATATCAATAAGGGAGAAGTTCACTCCAATAATGAAAAGATAGATATGGAGAATTACTCTCTAAAAAACTTTGATATGTTTTCAGCTGAAAAGATAGTACTAGTTGAGTTTAAAGTGAAGAAGCCTTTAATTCATTCTATGATAGAGACCTTTGGTACAAAGGTTATAATTCATAAATGCTATGAGGATCAGGAGTGGTTTACCGTTGTGGCACAGGTAGGTATTAATAAAGGCCTCATAAGGTGGATACTCAAGCAAGGTAGGGATTTAGAGGTGATCTTTCCAGAGAAGCTAAGGGTTTTAGTCAAGAAGGAATTAGAGGAAGTTATTAAATATTATAAGTAAAAAAGTCATTGAAAGCTTCCTTAAAACAAATGTGATTTATGAAATATAGCTAGGCACTGCTGCAGTGCCTAGCTTTAACTGTATATTAAAAGCTTATCCTAATAGTGGATGAATCGAAGATAGTGTCCCAGGATGCTAAGTCAAAGATATGAAAAGAAAGCTCAATATCTGTAATATCAGTTATAGAATTATCTGTTAAATCGCTTTCCATAAAGGTTATGGTATCAAAAGCTTTCTTTCCTGCTAGTACATCGCTGGAAAAGATAGGATCAACCATAAAGCCATTTACAGAGACATTTTGAGCTTGAATGGTAACATCCTGCTCCCGATTGTTTTCTATGTATACAAGTACATCTGCACCCCAGAAGCTTTCCTCTGAATCAATTTTTTTAACAACAATTTTTATGCCATTTTCATCAAGAGCCACAGTGCCACTATCATCGTAGGCTTGCTCGTAGGAAGCTGCTGAAGTTGTTATATTAATTCTGTCAGATAAAACTATTGTGTCCCAGGTATCGGTATTGAAAATGTTAAAGATAAATTCAATATCCTTGATAGTATCAATAGAAGCTAGTTCTAGTTCTGATGAATAGAGAGTTAGAGCATCGTTAGCTTTTTTACCTGCAGCAACATCAGAAG
>JAEXSY010000411.1 GCA_023440105.1 Bacillota bacterium | reverse complement strand
CACCTCCGTATCCAATATCACTGCTATGCTGGCAAAATGCATAATAGTATTCTTTGCAGTATTTATGACCTTAAACCAATTAGGAATTTCAATGTTCGTAGTTAACACTGCCTTCCTTCTTATCATGGGAGCTCTCTCCATAGCCTTTGCCATCTCCTTTGGTGTAGGCGGAAGAGACTTTGCTAAGAGAAGCCTGGAGAGATTTGAGAGAAAGCTAGAAACCGCTCCAAAGGCTAGTGATGATCCAAAGACTAAGAAAACTGCTGAAAATGTTCCAGACCCAATGGAAGCTATGAAGAAGCAGAAGGAACAAAACCATAATTCTAACACTGTAAGCAACCCAAACAATGACTTTAATAATAACTCTGCTAATCCAAATAACAACTTTAACAATAATCCAAATAACAACTTTAACAATAACAGCCCTAAGAGCGATTTTAATAATAAGAAGAATAATAAATACAACAACAGTAATCCAAATACCAACAGCAGAAATAAAAATAACCCAGAAGACCACAACAACTTCAACCCTTACACCAATAGAGAAGATGATGGAAACAACTATAATACCTATAATAACAATGACCTAGAAGATAATAATTATGGCGGCAACATCGATAAGGGTGTAAACTTAAACGATGGCTTCACGGAAAGACCAGAGGATGAGGATCCAAGAGGAATCTAATACCCTTCACTGTTTATATAAGCTAATGAATAATGTTATAGCATTCAGAATCCGACTATGTAGAAACTAAAGTATAAAGAATCCTGCTCACGTTTAAAATAACGAGAGCAGGATTTTTTCTGTTAATCTTTTAAATATTTGCTAAATAATTAACATATATCGCTTTTTTCCCAGCTTATAATATATAATATAAATTAAAGTAATTATCGAGGTGAGTGACTATGAAAAGAGAGTATGAGGAGCTATTTAAACGTTTAATAAAAGGCTATTATGACGGAACCTTTGATGCTATCGTAGAGGAGGCAGTGAATGCCCCTGGCTTTAACAGGGCTGAAACCCGAAAGGCTATAGCTCTCCTGTGTGGAGTTTCAATTCCAGAGGAAGGGAATTATCTATACAATCTTAAAAAGGCTATTACCAATTATCAGGTTAGACAAAACATAGTAGAAAAAATCGGCCAGTGTAATATGAACTGCGTAGAGGACCCATCCGGTAAAACCAAATGCCAGATGGTATGTCCCTTCAATGCAATTTTAAATGACCCTATAAAAAGCACCACCTACATAGACATGGATCTCTGTGCAGGCTGTGGTCTCTGCGTGGAAGCTTGTGACAGGGGGCATCTAATGGATAGGAAGGAGTTTATTCCCTTATTAGAGCTGCTCAAAGAAAATACTCCTGTTATAGCTGCTGTAGCCCCTGCTATAGCCGGTCAATTTGGCTCTGCTACCTTAGACCAATTGAGATCCGCTTTGGTGAAGGTGGGCTTTAAGGATATGCTGGAGGTGGCCTTTGCAGCAGATATGCTCACCATAAAGGAAGCTGCAGAATTCAACCATCTCGTTCACAAAAAAGAAGATTTAATGATAACCTCCTGCTGCTGCCCTATGTGGGTAGGCATGCTAAAGAGGGTTTATGCTGATCTGGTTAAATACGTATCCCCTTCTGTTTCACCTATGATCGCTGCAGCAAGGGTACTGAAAAAGCTGAACCCCGAAGTAAAGGTGGTATTTATAGGCCCCTGCATAGCAAAAAAAGCTGAGGCTAAGGAAAAGGATCTCATAGGTGAGGTGGACTTTGTCATGACCTTCCAGGAGCTAAAGGGAGTCTTTGAAGCTCTCTCAATAGTACCGGAGGAAATGGAGCCTCTTGCCTCTATGGAATATGCTTCTCGTGGTGGAAGGCTCTATGCCCGCTCCGGAGGAGTATCCATAGCCATAGGAGAAGCCATAGAGGAGCTGTATCCCGAAAAGCACACCCTCCTTTCCGTCCGCCATCTAGATGGAGTTAAAGGCTGCAAGGAAATCCTAACTCAAGCTGTAAATGGAGAGGATATCGGCGGAAACTTCATTGAAGGCATGGGCTGCATAGGAGGCTGCGTGGGCGGTCCCAAGGCTAATATCCCCAAGGAAGAAGGAAGAATAGCCGTGGATGAGGTAGCTTACAATTCTGCTGTAAAAATCGCAACTCACAGCACCATATTGGACGAGATTTTTGCGCGTATTGGGATAACCTCATTGAAGGACTTTAATGACCCAGAAAAAATTAAAATCTTTGAAAGGCACTTTTAGGAAGGACTGAATTTAGTAAAAAACTAGGAGGTAGATAATTGTTTTATCTACCTCCTAGTTTTTTTATGATTAGCTTATCTGGTTATTGGCATCTTTGCAATGGGAGCAAGTAAAACCTTACCAGTACCACGATAAACATTAACCAGCCCTTCCCCTGAGGCCGCGGATCCGATTAGAGATTTTCCGGAGCGCTCTACGGTGAAGTCCAGGGTGTTGCTCCAGGCTATTGCAAAATTTCCATCAACCTTCAAGACATCATTTTGAAGTGATATTTCAATTAATTCTTCCTTAGGAACATCTGATTCTATGCAGAATACTCCGCTGCCATTTAAGCTAAGATTAAACAATCCTTCTCCTCCAGCAACAGCTGATGAAAGGTTCGAACGCATTACAGCCTTATGCTTTAATCTAGCATCACAGGCAAGGAATAAACCATCATCTAGTACAACAGAGCCATTCCAGTCTGCAGCATCCATTAGGATAAGAT
>JAEXSY010000389.1 GCA_023440105.1 Bacillota bacterium | reverse complement strand
CCTTTCTTTCCTCCTGATTTAGCGGCTTAAAATCCTCCATAGAAGCTACATTATCCTTCAGTTGTTCTAAATTTGACATGCCACTTAAAACCGTTATAAGTCCTTCCAAGGAAGCTGCATAGCGAATAGCCCAAGAGGACAGAGAGACATCAGGCTTGGCCGCCTTCATAATGTCCGCTATGTTAGATGGGAGATTTGAAAGTGATCCTCCCTTTACTGGCTCCATTATTATGATAGGTTTATTGTGTTTTCTTGCCACCTCATAGCATTTTCTGGATTCTACCTGAGGGCTTTCCCAATCGGCATAATTAATTTGAAGCTGTACAAATTCCATTTCAGGATGTTTAGAAAGTATTTTCTCTAAAACCTCAGCCTTATCATGAAAGGAAAAGCCTAAATGCTTTATAAGTCCTTTATCCTTTTGCTCCTGTAAGAAATTCCAGATTCCAAAGTCATCAAAGGCTTTTGTTCTTTCTCCACCTAAGTTATGGAGAAGATAAAAGTCAAAATAGCCTGCTCCTGTTCTCTTTAAAGATGTCCAAAACATTTCCTTCGCTTCTTCAGATGTTTTGGCTCCTGCCCAGGCAGGAAGCTTTGTGGCTAGCTGAAAGCTTTCTCTAGGATAACGATCGATTAATGCCTTTTTAATAGCTTCCTCAGATTTTCCATTAAGATAGCCATAGGCAGTATCAAAGTATGTAAATCCCTTTTCTAAAAAATAATCCACCATTGATTTAGTCTGCTCTAAATCAACCTCATCGCCTATCATAGGAAGTCTCATAAGACCAAAACCAAGCTTTCCTATATTCTCTCCTAGATATCCCATAGTAACACTCCTTCTTACTAATTCCTCTTATCATAACCCTTACAATATAATTATAAGACTATTTTGACAAATAGTATAATGATATTTAGCAAATTATACATGGAGATTTTAGAAATATTTTATTACTCAAAATAAAAAGATAACCCCCTACAAATTTGTAGAGGATTATCTTTAATAATGATTCTGGTATCTTTTTATCAAGATTCCTGAATTCTTTTTCTCTCTTGAGAGGGGAGATAGCCGAACTGCTTCTTGTAGCACCTAGAAAAATAAGAAGCATCATTGAAGCCGCTTCTTTCTGCACACTCTAAAATGCTTATGTTGTTTTTTTGAAGCAGGAGCTGTGCATTATGGCAGCGCAGCATAAGTATATATTCCTTAACGGTCTTTCCTGTAAGCTCCTTGAAGGTCCTGCAGAAATGATATTTGCTCACACAGATTTCTGAAGCTAGCTCATCGAGATTGAAGTTATTTCTGTAATTTTTGTTCATGTATTCTATGCTGGATTTTATCATTTCTACCTTTGGATCTGTTTTGGAGCTTGCACCAGCTTCCAGTATAACCTGATTTCTGTATAAAAGTATGCTCATAGTCACACAAAGAGCTCGGACAGCTTTCTTGTAGTGATCTTTTTTGTTTGTCATTTCTCTAATAATGATGTTAAATATATTCACCATTTCCGGATCCCTAGTTTTCTCACAAAAAACACTGCTAGTTACATCAAAATCAAGCTCCATACAAAAACTGTAGTCCAGTATTAGACAGTAATAGCTGCAATTATCTGATACGGTTTTTATATTATGAAGATGATTAGAATTAATAATTATTATATCTCCAGGACCAGCCCTATAGGTGATGCTGTTGGAGGAAACCTCTGCTTCTCCGGAGATAAAATAAAGCAATTCTATATTGATGTGCCAGTGGTAGAATATTTCATTGAACTGCTGAGTTAATTCGTTAAAGTGAAATATTATGGGAAAGGAAGGGTCGTCGTAGTGGTGAAGTTCATAAAAGAAATCTCTCAATTACTCAACCTCCTGATCAATATAGCAATTTTGTTGCATTTATTAGCAAGGTAATCCATTTACTTCTATATTCTATCATATTAAAATGTAATCGTAAACAGATTAGTTAACAAATAGAATTAGTAGATAATATTTCTAAATCAATATAGGATGGAGTGGATTTCAATATGGATACGAAGCCTAAAGAGATGACCCTTAATAATAATACAGATGATATTAACAAAGCTTCCGTAAGAAACAAGGAAAAGAAAAGTAGATTTAAAAGACTTAAACAGCATTTTGCCAAGCATGGTGTGGTTTATGTATTTTTAATACCTATCTTAATTCATTTCTTTATTTTTTATCTTCTTCCCATTGGCTTTAGTTTCATATTAACCTTTATGGACTGGTCCATTATAGGCGTTCCTAAATTTATAGGACTAGACAACTGGAAGAGGTTTTTAAATGATGACATCGCCTGGAAGTCAATTAAGAATACCATGGTTTTTTCGCTGTATTATATACTTCCTACCATGGCTTTAGGCTTAGGCTTAGCTTTTTTAATCTTTTCTCAAAAGAAAAAGAAGGTGGGCAATTTCTTTAAAGGGATATTCTTCCTTCCAGTAGTTACCTCCTTTGTTGTTATTTCAGGTATATGGGAATGGCTCTTTAAAGGCTCCGACCAGGGAATGATAAATCAGCTTCTAAATTCTATGGGATTTGATAATCAGCTGTTTCTTGCCAGCTCTAAATATGCTCTTTTAGTCCTTGCGGGCTTAAGTATATATAAGGTTGCAGGAAGTACCATGATATATTACTTTGCTGGCCTTATGGGGATTCCTGAAGAGCTTTATGAAGCAGCAAGGATAGATGGAGCTGGTAAGTGGAGAATATTTTGGAAGATAACCTTCCCTCTGCTAGCACCAATTCACTTTTATGTGGCTGTTGTTACTACCATAGGATCCTTTCAGATCTTTGACTCAGCCTTCCTGCTCACAGGAGGCGGACCTAACTTTGCAACGAACACCATTGTGTACTATATGTACGAACAGGGCTTCTCTTCTTTACGATTTGGCTATGCCAGTGTTCTTGCTTACGTACTGTTTATACTAGTTTTTTTAATATCCTTGATACAAAGAAAGTTTATTGGAGAGAAACAGGATTTAGGATAGGAGAGATAAAATGGAACAGAAAAAGACCTCAAAAATATCAATTCTTTTATTGTTAGTATTTTCTGTAGTGTTCTTAATACCTTTTTTAATTATGGTGACAGGAAGTCTTATAAGTTCAAAGGTACCTATAGGTAATCCTTTTACCTGGCTCTTTCAAAAGGATATGAGCCTTGCAAACTTTATGTATATTATTAAGAATTCACAGTATCTTAAGTGGTTTGTAAATTCCTTGATTATATCTGTAATACCTACCTTCTTTCAGATGTTCTTTGCCCTAGTCTTGGGTTATATATTTGCTAAGAAGGAGTTTAAGGGAAGGGATATTATATTTTGGCTTATGATGGCGGTTATTATGGTACCCTCACAGATACTTATTATACCTAGATATATTATATTTAATAAGCTTGAGCTGATTAATAGCTACTCATCACTTATTCTTCCACAGATTTGGGGGATTATGGGAGTGTTCTTTGCAAGGCAGTATATGCTTGGACTGCCTAAAGAGCTGGAGGAAGCTGCATATATAGATGGCGCTAATGATTTTAAAATACTCTTTAGAATAATGCTTCCTTTAAGTAAATCAGTGCTGGCCACTGTTGGTACCTTTGCTTTTATATCCTGTTGGAATGATCTTCTTACACCACTTATATTTACCACTAGCCAGGAGATGTACCCTATAACTGTAGGTTTAGCCTCTCTTTTAACTAAGGAAGGAAACTTCGGTATAGAGATGGCTGGAGCAGTTTATTCCTTTGTGCCTACCTTCTTAATATTTTTAATGCTTCAGAAGTATTTTACCAGAGGAATAGCCTTCTCTGGAAATAAATAATCATGAAGCTATAGAAAGGAGCTAGCTATGAGATATATAGGAGCAAAAAATGGGAAGATTGATGTTTTTGAAAAGCCTATGCCTCAAATTAAGGATAATTATCTTTTGATTAAGACTATATATTCTGCCATAAGCCCTGGTACAGAGCTGACTATGGGGGGGAATAGTAAAGAGGATATCGTTCAACTAGGGTATAGTGTAGCAGGAAGAGTGGTAGAGATAGGCAGGGGAGTAGAAGGCTATTATGAAGGACAGTACGTAGCCTGCTACGGTGCCCCTTATGTTGCTCATGCAGAATATTTATTAGTGCCTAAAACCCTCTGTACTCCAGTGCCTGAGGG
>JAEXSY010000381.1 GCA_023440105.1 Bacillota bacterium | reverse complement strand
AGATGTAATGGTAAGGCAGGAGAACATAGGAAAAACATTTTCCTGTGGTTGTCTAAGAGAAGAATTAAGCTTAGAAAGAACTTTAGATAGAAATAAAAAAAGAGCTTCTAAAAAGAAGCCAAAAATAAATAACCTAATTTGATTATAAAAGAGAAAGGCGGATTTGTAAATGAGCAAGTTTAAGGTTGGAGATTATGTTAGAGGAATAGACCAAGAAAGATATAATGTCACAAATTCCGATATGACTAAGGGAGAGATTACTGCAGTTTATACAAATGGGTTTCAAGTTGTGATTCTAGATCATAAGGATAAATCCTGTATAGGCCAGGAACATATTGTTGAAGATGAATACTTTGAGTTGATAGATAAATTCACCTTCCAGGAGGTTATAGCTAGAATGCAACCAGGCGAGGTATATGAATGCACTAGAGGAGATGCTAGGCTATTAAAAATTCACTGTGAAAAGGGATGGATGGGATTAGAAGGACGTCCTACTTTATCAGGTAGTTTTGGTATAAATTCCAAGGATACCTTCAAGCTAGTTGAGTCTAAAAAGCAATATATCATTTATGAGGTAGATCATAGTGAAGGCGGAAAGAGATATTCTTTTTCTTCGGAACAAGACCTTTGCTTAGGAAATTTTGTTGTTTGTGATACACATGGTCGTTGCTATGGGAGAGTAGTGAGTTTCGATACAAAAGAACTTACAGAAGCAGAGTATAAAGAATATAAGAAATGTTGGAGGGCTTAATAATGAGTGAATTAGCAAAAGCAATGCTAACGATTACTATAGATAGATATAAAAGACTTTCCTTAGCAGTTTTAGATAGGGATACAGTAATCAAGGAGCTAGAGGACATTTTAGAGTACCTAATAGATATGCCAGTAGAAACTCCTAAGCCAGACCTTACAGATGTAGAGGACATTTTAGGAGAAGGAGAAAAAGAGTATCTTGACGAGCATATGGCCAAAGCTTTTGAAGTAGCAGCAGAAATGAAAAGAAGGATTATGGAGGCACGAGGCCTTCCAGGGAAATGTTGCTTTAGAGATAGATGTATTGAGATTTATTTAAAGGAGGCTAAATAGATGAATAACTTATTAAAGTTTGAGATAGAAGAAATGAATGAGGTAATGCAGGAAGAAGTTACAGGCTTTGTAGTTGATAGCATAGATAAGGCTAACTGGTGCTTTAGAAAGCTTCAAACACTTAAAGAGGCTATATCAGAGAATGATAGGCTAGCAGATAAGGAAATTGAAAGAATAGAAGCTTGGAGAGAAAAGGAGAATAAATCTCACGAAGAGGCTTTAGAGCATTTTGAAATTATGCTTACCCAGTATTTTAAGGAATTGAGGGCAAGAGATCCTAAGGCTAAATTATCAACTCCTTATGGAAAGATTACATCAAGGAAAACTAAGAAATGGAACTATGAAGAAGAGTTGGTTATTGCCTGGGCTAAAGAAAATAAAATCCCAGTAGTTAAACTTACCGAGAGCTTGCAGAAGGCAGAGCTTAAAAAGTTATTCCCAGAGGGAGTTAATACAGAAACTGGAGAAGTTATTGAAGGTGTGACCATAGAAGAAATTGAGAGCATCTCTATCAAATTAGATTAATTGGAGGGAAAGAATATGGAAAATAATTTAACTGTTCAAAATCAAGCTTTTAGCCTTATAGATAGTGTTGATATTAGTGTTGTAGCTAACACTATGCAAAAAATAAGCACTTTCCAAGCTGTTATACAGCAGAATTTAAAGAAGGACCATGACTTTGGTGTAATAGCTGGAGCAGGTAGTAAGCCTACATTACTTAAACCAGGTGGAGAAAAAATCTGTATGATGTTTGGGCTTAATCCGGAGTATGACTTTCTTGAGAAAACAGAGAATTATAAAGATGGTTTTTTTGCTTATAATATCCGCTGTACACTTTTTAGAAATGGACAACCTGTATCACAGGGAGTTGGTAACTGTAACTCTATGGAGAAGAAATATAGATATATTAATGCTGATAGTGTTCCAGAGGGTATGGACCCTTCTATGGTTGAAAAGATAACTAACAAGTACGGCACTGTTAAATATAAAATCCCTAATCCACATATAGCAGACCTTGTAAATACAATCCTTAAGATGGCAAAGAAAAGAGCTTTTATAGATGCTGTATTGCAGGTAGCTTCCCTAAGTGATGTATTTACCCAAGACCTAGAAGACATTAAGGAATTTGTTCAGTCTGAACAAACAGAAAACATGACCTTAGACCAGGCTCAAAATATTAAGGTTAACTTCGGTCAGTATAAGGGTAAGAGCATAGGAGAAGTATTTACCATTAAGCCAGATTATATTAATTGGTTAGTTAATAAGTCTACTGATCCAGTAATAAAACAAGCTGCTAAGATGGTTCTTGATAATGGATTATCTGCTTCACAAAAGGAAGATACCTTCGAAGATACTCCATTTGGGGAGGAATAATAATGATAAGCACAAGCATAAAAGCTAATTACTCAGAGTGTTCTGAGGTTGATATATTCCTAGATAGTACCCTTAATGAAATACAGATTAACAAAGGTGGCTATGAAGAGCTTATTATAAAACTCACAGAAGAGCAGCTCCAATGCTTATTTAATCAAATGGCTGAGATAGGCTACAATGAATTATTTATGCAGAAGCTTTGGGATACAGAAAAGAAGCTCGAAGATGCGGAGGAGTATATAGATCAGTTAAAGGATAGGATTGAAACACTTGAATAATGGTGGGGAGCTCCGGCTCCCTAGGAGGTGAGAATGTGGCAAGACCACAAAAGGATGGATTAGATTATTTTCCTTTAGACGTAGATATAGATCAGGACGATAAGGTGGAACTAATAGAAGCTCAGCATGGCCTTGTAGGTTTTGCTTTAGTAATAAAACTCTTAATGAAGATTTATAAGAACTCATACTACTATGAGTGGACAGAAAAGGAACAATTACTCTTTTCAAGGAGGGTTAATGTAGACATTAACTCGGTTAATGTAATCATTAATGACTGCTTAAAGTGGGGGTTATTTGATAATAATCTTATGGAAAACCACAAAGTCCTTAGTTCTAAAGGGATTCAGAGGCGATATTTAAAAGCTAATGAGAGAAGGCAAGAAATAAAGATAAAGGCTGAATACTTACTTTTAGATGAAAATGAGGTTAATGTATACAAAAACCTAGTTATTGTTGACATTAATACCCATTCAGATGTAGTCAATGTAGACATTAATCCCCAAACTAAACTAAATAAAACTAAACTAAATAAAACTAAAGGAAATAAAACTAAACTAAATGATTTAGAGGTTGTTGTTCCACAGGATAATCTTCAAGAGGTTATAAATTATTACTGTGATAAGGCAAATATATTAGAGATAAATATAAGTCCTAAGGAGGTTCAAGCTGCTATTAAGATACTGGATGAAGTACCTGTTGAAATGGTTAAGCAAGGTATCGAGGAAGCTTTTAATAGATATAATCCTAAGTACCCTGGAGATAAGATTAAATCCTTCCTGTACTGTGAGCCTGTAATAAGGGCTTTAAATGCTAAGGTTAATGGTACAAGTTATAACAGAAATGTACAGAAGGGCTTAGAGATAATTGAAGGAATTGAAAACGGAGAAATTGAGGATGGAGGTAAATCAGTATGGGATGTATGACAAAGGCAGAAGTTGCTAAGCTATTAACTATTATAGCTGCTATGTATCCTAGATTTGAAATAACAGATTTAAAGGTTAATCTGTGGCTTGATATGATAGAGGATATCCCTTTTAAGGTTGCACAGATGGCTGTAAAAAAAGTAATGATGACAAGCGAGTTTCCTCCTACTGTGGCAGAGATTAGAAAAGCTGCTACAGACATAACAACAAATAAAGGCGATATTTTGGATGCAGGTAAAGCCTGGGGAGAAGTAATGATTGCTATAAGAAAGTATGGATCATGGTGTCCAGAGGAAGCTTATTCCATTATGTCTCCAGCTACAGCCAAAATAGTAAAGCAGATAGGTTGGAAGGAAATATGTGCTTCTGAGGTTATTGAAGTTGTAAGAGGTCAGTTTATGAAAATGTTTGATAGCTACAAAGTTAGGGAACAGCAGGACAGGCTTCTACCTACAGAGTTTAAAAATCAGATA
>JAEXSY010000302.1 GCA_023440105.1 Bacillota bacterium | reverse complement strand
TTGATGTTAATAAAGGTACTAGATTAGCAACTTATGCAGCCCGTTGTATTGAAAATGAAATATTGATGCTGATCAGAAATAATAAAAAAGCAAAAGGAGAAGTATATCTTCAGGATCCAATAGGAGTGGATAAAGAAGGAAATGAAATTTGTCTTATTGATGTTTTAAGTAGTGAATATGACTCTATTACTGACATAGTAGAAAATAAGATACAAGTAAAAAAGCTGTATAATAAAATATACACAACGCTTCAAGAGAGGGAAAGAATTATTATAGAAATGAGATATGGGCTTATTGATGGAAAGTGTAAAACACAAAGGGAAATTGCTAAGCTTCTTGGAATATCAAGATCATATGTATCAAGAATTGAAAAAAAAGCTCTTAAGAAGCTGTACAAGGAATTAAATGGAAAAGCTAAATAATATAAGATAACCTTCTTCTATAGCTACATATAAAAGAAGGTTATTTTATTTATATAAGAGATTTTATTAAACTGTCATTTAATTAAAGAATTTTATACCATTTATAACTTATATTCAAAAAACAAAAGGAAATCGATTGAATTGGTAGAATATTAATATTATATTAAATTTTTATAGTTTTACATAATATCAGCTATATAAATGTTTATTATTGCTACCGAAGTTAAAGTGAAGAATCATTTTAATATTACGATAATCATATGTATAGACTTTAGTTATACGTATATAGATTTTTACTTGAGAGCTATAAAGAAATTTTCGTATTTTAAATATCTATATATTTATATAAAGAAATATTTTCATTTTGGGGAGGTCATAACTTGGCTACGTTGAAAGAGCTCTTAGAGCTTACAGTGAACAAGAGTGCATCAGATTTGCATCTTACCGTAGGTATATCTCCGGTAATAAGAGTTAATGGTAAATTAAATACTATCGGTAATATTAAGTTAATGCCTAAGGATACAGAAAAATACGCTAAGGAATTATTAGGAGAGTTATATAGCGATTACCTTGAAGAAGGAGAAATTGATACTTCTTATTCTATACCTGGACTTGGAAGGTTTAGAGTTAATGTGTTTAAACAAAGGAATAGCACTGCCATTGCCATAAGGGTAATATCACTTAAGATACCAACACTTCAAGAGCTTGGATATATGCCGGTAATAAAAGACTTAACTACGAAAAAGAGAGGTCTTATTCTTGTAACTGGACCTACAGGTAGTGGTAAAAGTACAACTTTAGCTGCTATGATTAATGAAATCAATAACACTAGAGATGGACATATTATTACCTTAGAAGATCCAATTGAATACCTTCATAAACATAATAAAGCTATTATTAATCAAAGAGAAATAGGGAAGGATAGTAAGAGCTATAGGAACGCTTTAAAGTCAATTTTGAGAGAGGATCCCGATGTAATTCTAATTGGAGAGATGAGGGATTTGGAGACAATTTCTATAGCTATAACTGCAGCAGAAACAGGACACCTTGTACTATCGACTCTACATACTATAGGGGCTGCAAAAACTATAGACAGAATCATTGATGTTTTTCCACCATATCAGCAGCAGCAGATAAAAATACAGCTGTCTGCGGTGCTTCAAGGCATTATTTCTCAACAACTAGTACCAACAATAGAAGGGGGAAGAACAGCTGCTGTGGAAGTAATGTTAGCTACCCAAGCTATCCAAAATATGATAAGAGAAGGTAAAACTCATCAAATTGAATCTGCTGTGCAAACAGGAAGTAAATATGGAATGAAAACCATGGATATGGCATTGACTGAGCTTTATAAGAAAGGAAGCATCACAGAAGAAACTGCTAGAACCTATAGTATCGATAAAGAAATGATTTCTAGAATGATGCTGCTATAAAACATAAGGGCTGATGACCTTTAACCCTAAAGGTCATCAGCCCTTAATTAAAAGGCCATATAATCATACATTTTTAAGCAATAATCACAGGTCAAATTATTATTAGGTTGGGAATTATAAACCTTTACATCTTTGATTAACATTTCTATTAAATTTCTTTTCATACTAAATCCTCCTTATAATTTATATTTTTGACTTAGTATGAAGCTAACCAAAGGATTCGTCTTCTCGATGAAACAAAGATTCTCTAAAAAAATAAATATTTCCTGTTCATCTCATAATAGTACCTCCTAATAACTTATTTCAAAATATTTTAATATTATTATACCACAATTTCAGTATATTATCAAAGATTGAATTGTATACAATATTTACTATATAAACAATATTTTGCTTATATTTATCTTTATTATTTTTATGTTAATAAAATATATTTGTTTTGTTAATCAAAATAACTTTATTATTGTTATAATTTTTAAGAGGAAATTAATTTATTTTGTTGAATATTATAATAACCCCTATAGTCAAAGGAGGAAATAAGATAAAACATGTACGGAAAACTGTTAGTTGGTATTGACATAGGTTCTAGTGAAATAAAAATAGTAGCAGCGGAAAGAGGAGATACTCAGGAACTAATATTTTTAGGTGAAAAAAGTATAGAAGCCAAAGGCATTGAAAAGGGAATAATTAATGACCATTTTGATGCAAAGATGTCTATAAGTAACCTGATACAAGATCTTCAAGAGCTAATAAAAAGACAAATAACTGATATTTATATTACAGTTCCTAGCGGGATATGCAAGCTCATTCCAACAAAAGGAGATGTGGAGGTTAGTGATAAAGAGGGGATTATAGGAAAGAGGGATATTAAAAGAGCTCAAGAAGCTGCATTGAGAATAGTAACGCCTCATGATTATAAAATTATTCAACTTATTGAAAATAAGTATAATATTGATGAAAAAATGAGTACGAAAAATCCCATTAGAATGAAGGGAAGAAAACTAGAACTTGAAGGAAGTGCTGTTTTAATAAGTTCTAACTACTACAAAGATTATATTAATCTATTTAGAGAGCTAGGAGGCATAGAAGTTAATGGACTTCGAATAGCATGTGAAGCTGCTGCTGAGCTTCTTATTGATGATTTGGACAGGAACAGAGGGGTAATATTAGTTGATTGTGGAAAAAATAAAATAGACATAGCTAGTTTTTATGAAGGAATTCTTCGGGATGTTATGCAGGTAGCCATTGGAGGAGAGATTATAACAAAGGATATTGCCTATTGTTTTAAAATAAATGAGGTACAGGCTGAAGAGCTAAAAGGTTTTACTAGTGTTAGTACTGATTTATATACTAATTCTCCAATAGATTACAACTTATTAAGAGAGGTTATTGATGCAAGATTATTAGAAATGGGGGAATTGATAGATAAGGAGCTAAAGAATAATAAGGATAATACCGATATTAGTAATGTTATTATATATGGTCGAGGTATATCTTTATTCAATAATATTACTAATAGATTATCTTTTATTACTGACAGGAATTTGAATTTTGTTGGTAGCGAATTATATGACCATATAAATTCTAAGTATATCAATGCAAGAGGACTTGTTAATTTGGTGCATAATGAGTTAAAATGGGAATATGAAAAAGAAAATGCAGGTCCAAATATCATAGAAGAAAACGTCATAAAGAATATTGCAGAAAAAAGTAAAATTAATAAAAAACATGGTATAGTTTCAAAAATGAAAAGTATATTGGAGGATTTATTCTAAAGGAGGAATTATTTTGTTGGATTTTGATGTAGATGTTCAAGAGTTTGCAAATATTAAGGTTATAGGATGTGGCGGCGGGGGAAGCAATGCCGTCAACAGAATGATAATAGATGGTCTGAAAAATGTTGAATTTATTGCTATTAATACTGATAAGCAAGCATTAATGTTATCAAATGCTTCTCAAAAAATCCAAATTGGAGATAAACTTACAAAAGGACTTGGTGCTGGAGCTAATCCAGAAATTGGACAAAAAGCTGCAGAAGAAAGTAAAGAGGAGATTTCACAAGCTATTAAAGGCGCTGACATGGTATTTATTACTGCAGGTATGGGAGGTGGAACAGGCACTGGAGCTGCTCCAGTAGTAGCTGAGATTGCTAAATCCTTAGGTATATTAACCGTAGGAGTTGTTACTAAGCCTTTCCCTTTTGAAGGAAGAAGAAGAATGCTTCATGCTAATATGGGGATAGAAAACTTAAAGAAAAGAGTAGATACACTGGTTACCATACCTAATGAAAGATTATTAACAATGGTTGACAAGAAGACAACACTCTTAGATTCCTTTAAATATGCCGATGATGTACTGCGTCAGGGTGTTCAAGGTATTTCAGATCTTATT
>JAEXSY010000287.1 GCA_023440105.1 Bacillota bacterium | reverse complement strand
CATTTAAGAAATGGGCTTTTTTGTGATGTAATTAGAACAATATAGGAATCTATTCCTAGCATACTTTATTTTTCTACTTTTCTCAATATCGTCATTATCTATTTGCAAGAATTTTTGACTGTCTAGTGAATTAAGAAGATTGACTTTAAATTATATGGCTAAAGGGAGAAGTAGCTTATGGGCAGATTTAAAAAGATAGTTTATATATTATTGTTAATATCATTTATAATTATCTTCCCTCTAATAGGTTGGTATAAATCCAATGTAGTTCTGAAACTTCAAGGAGATCAACCCACTATGGCCGGTGCCATAATAATGATTGGTTGGATGTGGAGAAGTGCCGCAGGACTTTTGATGACCTTTATGATAATGGTAACTAATAAGCTCAAGATAACTAGAGCTTCAAAATATTTAACTATACTTATGGCTGTTGTAATCAATATAGCATTTATGTTTATTATAGATGACTTTTGGTTTTTCATGGCTCCTTTTTTTCAGTATCTTTGGATAGGAACTAATCTTACTGTATTAATCCCTATAATAGTTGATAAAAGGATTGCAGCCAAAATCTCCGAGGTAAATGATGAAGATTTGAAATTATAGATAAGAACGTACTGAGGTGATAATAAATGGAGATATTGGATGCCTATAGAGAAGATGGAACTATGGCAGGTTGTGATTTAATTAGAGGAAATAATACTCTTAAGGGATTATATCATTTGGTCTGTGAAGTGTTAGTAAAACATAAAGATGGAACGTATTTACTTATGCAGAGAGATTGGAATAAGGAAAACTATCCAGGATTATATGAAGCAACTTCTAGTGGTTGTGCATTAAAAGGAGAAAGTTCATATGAGGCGGCCTTAAGAGAGCTTAAAGAGGAAACGGGAATAGATACAAAGGATTTAAAACTAATGTACAGATATGTTAGTGAAAATACCATATATCATGGCTATATATGTGAAACAAATTGTGATAAAGAGTCTATCACTCTGCAAGAAGGAGAAACGATATCATACCAATGGTTAGATGGTGAAGACTTTTTGGATTTTGTTAATACAGAGAAATATGTACAAGTTCATAAAATGAGGTTGGAGAAATATTTAAATTCACTGAGGTGAATAAAAGGATAAATAAGAATGAGAGATATACAATGAAAAAAATATACATTTTAGGTGCAATCGTTGGTTTTTTAACTTTTTCCCTCAGCATGCAATTTGTAGAAGCCTCTGCAATGTTCGTAATGCTTGGAATGTTTGGGATTTGGGGAATGATGTACTGCTTTGGTAAGTTATTAGACAGTAAATGAGGCGATTAAATTTAAGTCGATAACGCTACGGCGTTTTCATAGAAATAATATAGAAGGGAAGTGGTTAATATGATGAAAAATAGAGCCAAGAGTGTAGGGAGGGTGCACAACCTATAAACCCTCCAATAAAATAAATGGGGGAAAGTATGAGAATAGAAAAGAATAATATTGTGATTAGAAGTGCTGCTGTAGATGATGCAGCTCAGTTAAATAGTTGGTGGAATGATGGACAGGTTATGGAACATGCAGGTTTTCCTAAAGGCTTGGGAGAATCTTTTGAGGACACGATTAATAGTATAAATAGATTTGAAGGAAAACTAAGTCAGCTTTGTATTATTGAAATTGATGGCAAGCCTGTAGGCGAATTGAACTATAAAATTAATGATGATAATGCTGCTTATCCAGGCTGGAAGATCTGTGACTTTAATTATCAAAACAAAGGCTATGGTCCTAAAATTATTACCATGCTCTTTGAATTTATTTTTACTGATGAAGCTATTAATACCAGGTTTCCTATAAAGAAAATTGTTTGGGATACAATCCTTGAAAATAAAAGAGCTCAGCATGTTTATGAAACTAAAATTGGAGCAAAGAAAATTGGAATACAAGAAAATGCATGGAAAGACCAGCTAGGAAACTGGAGAACTGCTGTTGATTACGAAATTACTAGAGAAGAATTTTTCAACAGAGTAGTTTTAGGATATTAAGTAATTAATCAAGAAATTAAAAAAATGTAGGTAAATAAAACAGGCTGGAAAATATAAGTTCTATTTTCCAGCTTCTTATATATATTTACAATCTAGCTAGCCCTTCAGCCCCTTAGCCTGCCTTTCCATGTTTTCAACCACCACGTCAAATAGCTCACCTATAGACGCACCATACTCTAGAACCTTCCAGGGGGTATTGGTGTGGAAGTGGATTTTGATGAGCTCCTCGTCGCCAACCACGAGGAGGCAGTCTCCTTCGATGTTATTTGTTATATAATCATTAATTGCATCTTCTGAAAGGTTTTCTCCTTCTATTAATAATTGAGTATCAAATATATATTCAACCATAGTACACTCTCCTATATTCTTTTTATCTTATAGTATAGCAAAATACCATAATTATGAAAATATGTTACTGCTTTAATTTCATATGTTATAATCTCCATATAGGTCATTTTTATTTGAAAACAAAAAGAGTCATGTAAATATTATTGAAGGAGATATGGAAAATGGAAGCTATTTTAACTGCCAAGAATGTCAAGTTTCAAGAGATTATTGAATATCCATTTATCGAGATTAAAGAAAATGTTTCTACCTTTATTTCCGGTGAAAGTGGTGCCGGTAAAAGTACCCTGCTAAAGCTTTTTAATGGTACAGCTTCACCGTCGGAAGGAGTAATAGAGTATAAAGGAAAGGATATTTCAGAGATGGATACGGTGGAGCTAAGAAGAAAGGTGATCCTTGTGTCCCAAACGGTGTTTTTGTTTGATGGAACCATAGAGGACAACTTCAACACCTATTATTCCTATAGGGACCTAAATCCACTACCCCGGGAGGAAATGATAAAGTATCTGTCAATTTGCTGTGGAGATTTTCCTTTAGATACCCGTTGCGAAACCATGTCAGGAGGGGAGAGACAGAGGATATTTATAGCTATATGCCTTTCCTTTAAACCAGAGGTTTTGATGTTGGATGAGCCAACCTCAGCCTTAGATCAAGCTACAGCTAATAGGTTTTTTAATAATATAAAAAGCTTCTGCAAGGAAGAAGGTATAACCTTGGTGGTAATAAGCCATGATAGGGGACTAGCTGAGGAATTTGGAGAAGAGCATATTCTTCTAGAAAGGAAGGTGTAATGATGAGTGGCATAGTTCAGATGGAAATATGGCAGTTTGCTCTTATATATCTTTTACTTATAATAGTCCTTGCTATAATGAAGAAATGCAAGGTAAATGAAACTAAGCTGTTGATCGTTGCCAGCCTTCGTATGACGGTGCAGCTGGCTCTAGCAGGATTAATTCTCACCTTTATATTTAAAGATAGAAGACCGATTTTTACAATTCTCTATTTAGCTTCCATGATTGCCTTTGCAATTCATAGGGTATTATCAAAGAATAAAGAAATAAATAAGAGGTTTAAATTAGCTATTGCTGCATCCTTAGCTTTTTCAGGACTAGCTATAGTTATTTTCTTCATAACAGTAGTTGTGGGTGAAAGCATACTAAATCCTCAATACATCATTCCTATCAGCGGTATGATAATGGGAAATGCAATGACTGGTACAACCCTTGGAGTAAAAACCTTCAGAGAAAGCTTTAGTGGACAAAGAAATAAAATCGACGCCCTTTTAAACCTAGGAGTTACTCCGCAAAAGATACTTCTTCCATTTGTAAATCAAGCCTTAGAAACAGCCTTACTTCCTACCTTAAATTCCATGCTAGGAATGGGTATAGTTTCATTACCAGGAATGATGACGGGGCAGATATTATCAGGAACCCTACCATCAACTGCAATCCTTTATCAAATTGCTATAATGATTGCCATATGTACAGTTGTATGTCTTTCTGTATTTGGATCATTATATTTAGGCTATAAGACACTATATAATAAGGAAAATCAAATTAAGCTATAGCTCTAAGGCCAATTATCTCCTAATTATTAAGATAATAAAAACGGAATAATAACAATAAAAACTTTTAGTTTAAAAGGTGTAAATTTATTCCAAAATCCATTGTGGCAATGAATAGATTAAGTTACCATAAGGATAATATATCTTAAAGAAGAAATATATCTAAAGGAGGTATTACCATGAATAAGGACATATTAAAAGGTAAATGGAACCAATATAAAGGTGAAGCAAAGAAAAAATGGGGCGAGCTTACTGATGATGAATTAGATCAGATAAATGGAGAAAAGGATATTATAGTAGGAAAGATTCAAGAAAAGTATGGAAAGAGTAAAGAAGAAGCTGAAAAAGAATTTGATGATTGGTCCAACGGCTTAGATAGGGACAATAGATTAGATAGGAACAATGAATTAGACAGAAACGATGGATTAGATAGAAACGATGGATTAGGTATTTAGAAAGACATTAATATAATAATGATAGGCCTCTCCGATACATGACGGAGGGGCCTATTTAAATTAAAGATTATATCATTTTAATAAGAGCTTATACATTGTAAGTATTTCCCTTAGGAGCTTCATTTTCTTTAGCTAATTTTTCATAGTCTTCCCCTGGGAAAATACTGTTTAGTATAATACCAGCTATGGAAGCTATAGCAAGGCTTGAAAGGGATGCAGTATCGTTAATAGCTATTGTTACACCACCTAGGGCAGTAACAAGGATAACAGCTGCTATTATAAGGTTTCTGCTCTTTGAGAAGTCTACATGGTTTTCTACAAGATTTCTGATACCTATTGCAGAAATCATACCATAAAGTACGAAGGATACACCACCTACGATAGCTGAAGGAATTGTATTGATAAGTGCTGCAAACTTTGGACTTACAGAGAAGAAAATTGCAAAGCAGGCAGCAATTCTTACAACTCTAGGGTCGTATACCTTAGTAAGAGCAAGAACTCCTGTATTCTCACCATAGGTTGTATTAGCTGGACCACCAAAGAGAGAAGCTAAGGTAGTGGCTAGTCCATCACCGATAAGGGTTCTGTGAAGTCCTGGTTCTGCAATAAAATCCTTACCTGTGGTTGAAGATATAGCAGAGATATCACCAATATGCTCCATTATTGTTGCCAGTGCTATAGGAGCGATTGCTATAATTGCACTGATGGCAAGGGATAAGTCCTTAACATTACCAAAGACTAAGGCCTCTGATTTTATAGGAGAGCCAAACCATGAAGCTTCAAGAACTGGAGTGAAATCTATAGCACCCATGAATATTGCAACTATATAAGATACTACAATACCTATAAGAATTGGTACTATTTTAATCATACCCTTACCCCAAATATTGCAGATAACTATTACTGAAAGGGCTACAAGAGCTAAAGGCCAGTTTGTTTTGGCACTAGTTACAGCTGTACCTGCAAGACTGAGACCAATGGCTATTATTATTGGACCTGTAACTATAGGAGGGAAGAATTTCATTACCCTCTTAACTCCGAAGGACTTAATGAAAAATGCAAGAATAAGATAAATAATACCTGCAGAGGCAACACCTAGACAAGCATATGGAAGCATTTCCACATTAGCTATTTGTTGTCCATTTTCTAATACTATTTTTGGTGCTATAGCAGCATAACCACCTAGAAAGGCAAAGGATGAACCGAGAAAAGCTGGAACCTTTCCTTTTGTGATGAAGTGAAATAACAGAGTTCCTAGACCAGCCATAAGAAGTGTTGTGGATATATCCAGACCAGTAATCATTGGAACAAGCACTGTTGCTCCAAACATTGCAAAGGTGTGCTGTAGTCCACGAAGAATCATCTTTGGAGTTCCTAATTCCCTAGCATCAAAAATGCCTTCTTTTAAGTTCTGTTTTTTGTTCTTTACCATAATAAAGCCTCCTTAAGTTTTAGTTGTGTTCTTAGAAAAGGAAAATTTATATTCCTTTAAAT
>JAEXSY010000228.1 GCA_023440105.1 Bacillota bacterium | reverse complement strand
TGCGGCACCAACAGGAAGATTATCCCCATTGAAAGCAATTAATGCCCTATCACCTTCTCTTCCCCATTCCTCGCTATACTTTTTTAAAGGTTGCAAATTCAAGAGCTCCTCTTTTGATGGCTTATTTTCGGGAATATGAATAGCTTCATAGATCATATCCATTAAGAATTCTAGATCCCTTTCCTTCTGCTCTAAACTTCTAATATAAATCAAAATCATTCACCTCATTGGTTTGCTATATAAAGCTTAATATGTTAATTATATCAATAAAGTAAATATAACATAATTAGTGTTCGTGAAACTAATTTTTATATTTCCTGTGAAGTAGCTGTGAGTATTATATAATTTCAGATTTATTTATAAAGTCCTTATATGATATATTAGTTAATATGAAATAATATGTTTTTTTATTAATTTTTATAGAATGATGAGAACATGTGTTTGCAATATTTTATAATGGATATAATTAAGATATACCTAAGATAGATAGAAGGAGAGTATTATGTGGAAGGAAGAAGCACTGAGGATATTAAAGGAATATTACGGTTATGATAGCTTCAAAAAAGGTCAGGAGGAAGCTATTGAGGATATTATGAGGGGGGAGGATACCCTTGTTATCATGCCTACGGGAGGAGGTAAATCTCTTATTTATCAGATTCCTGCCATGCTTCTGGAGGGCTTGACTGTAGTTATTTCTCCATTGATATCTCTGATGAAGGATCAGATTGATGCCTTAAAGGAAACAGGGATAGAAGCAGTGTACATAAACAGCAGTCTTTCCGATAAGGAGATAAAGGAAAATTTAAATAAGCTTCATAATGGTGAATGCAAGCTATTATATGTGGCTCCTGAAAGACTGGAGTCTCAGGAATTTGCCATGGATTTAGCCACCCTCGATATAGACTTTATGGCTATCGATGAGGCCCATTGTGTTTCTAAATGGGGTCATGATTTCAGACCCAGCTACAGAAGGCTTAAGAGCTTCATAAATATCCTGGAAAAAAGACCTAAGCTTTTAGCCTGCACGGCAACAGCTACCCCTGAGGTTAGGGAGGATATAATAGAGCTTTTAGGGCTTAATAATCCAAAAGAGCATTTTACAGGCTTTAATAGGGAAAACCTCACCTTTAAGGTTTACAGAGGGGAAAACAAAGATAGTTTTATAAAGGAATATTTAAAGAATAACAAAGGAAGCTCAGGAATAATATTTACCGCTACCAGAAGAGAAGCAGAGCATGTATATAATCTTTTTAAGAATGATTACAGTATGGGACTATACCATGCAGGACTGAAAGAAGATTTAAGGAAATCCATGCAGGAGGACTTTATGTTTGACAACATAAATGTTATAGCTGCTACCAATGCTTTTGGTATGGGCATAGACAAATCCAATGTGAGATTCGTCATCCATTATAACATGCCAAGAAATTTAGAGTCCTATTATCAGGAAGCAGGCCGTGGAGGGAGAGATGGAGAGCCCTCTGAATGTATACTCTTATATAGTGCAGGGGATGTGCAGACTCAGAGATATCTCATTGAAAATACCTCCCTTTCTCCTGAAAAAAAGGAAAGAGAATACGCACATCTAAGAGCTATGATTGACTACTGCTATACCTCACAGTGTCTGAGAAAATACATACTCAATTACTTCGGGGAGGATTACACCGAAGACAATTGTGGAAACTGCAGTGTTTGCAATGAAGATACTGAGGAGAGAGACATAACCTTAGAGGCTCAAATGATTTTCTCTACCATATACAAGGCAAGAGAAAGATATGGGCTTACTACCATAGTAGATATCTTAAGAGGCTCTAAAAATGAAAGAATAAGAAAATTCTCCCTAGATAAGCTATCTACTTATGGAATTATGGAAGGCTATAAGAAGGATTACACCTCAGAGCTTATTAATAAGCTCATAGCAGAAGGATATATATTAGTAACTACAGGAGAATATCCAGTGCTGCGCCTCACTGGTAAAGCAGCAGAGGCTCTCAAGGAAAGACTTCCTATTAAGATAAATATCAGGAAAGTACAGGTGGAAAAAATAGAAGATAACAAGCTTCTAGATATATTAAAAGCATTGAGAAAGACTATAGCAGAAGAGCTTAGACTCCCTCCATATATAATTTTCCCGGACTCCACCTTGAAGGAGCTCGCTAAGGACCTTCCTCTGAACAGAGAGGAGTTTTTAACAGTTAAGGGCATAGGAGAAAATAAATATGAAAAATACGGTGAGAGGTTTAAAGAAGCAATAAAGGAATATCTTGAGGAAAATAATCTTCTTCACCTTAAAGAAAAAAACAACAGCATGCTTTCAAAAAGAAATCAGAATTCTGATCCTTTAAGTAGTAAGGAAGAGCAATCAAAGCCTAAAGTAAAGACCCATATTGCTACCTATGACCTTTACAAGAGCGGTATGACCATAAAGGAAATAGCAGCAGAGAGAGAGCTCACAGCTCTAACCATTGAGAATCATCTTTTTCAATGTGCATCAGAAGGAATGGACATAGATTTAGACAGCTTTATCCCTGAAGGAAGAGAAAAGGAGATTTTAGAGGCTATTTCTCAGGTTGGGGCTTCAAAGCTAAAGCCTATAAAGGAAATACTTCCGGCTGATATAAGTTACACAGCTATTAAAGCAGTTATCATGAAAAATAATTTGTAGTATAGGATATAAGCAGGGAACCCCTGCTTTTTTATTTCCTTATAAACTTAAGATTAATATTAAAATAGAAAGAAGGTATCTTAAAAGTTATGTATTCTTCCTTGTATAATAATTTTAAATTGAAGTAAACCTAAACCATTAGTATAATTAAGTAAAAGGATTTCAAAAGGAGGGTGCCTATGATAGATATAACCCTTTTGGGCTCTGGAGGAGGAATGCCTGTACCTAACAGATTTCTATCCTCAGCTATACTTTCTTACAGAGGAAGAAAAA
>JAEXSY010000163.1 GCA_023440105.1 Bacillota bacterium | reverse complement strand
TCTTAATCAAAACAATACAAAAACATACCTTTTTAAGCACCGTTGGCGGTTTTAGGTGATTCAGTATTGCAGCTGACCATTACAGAATTTCTATTTAATAAGTTTACAGATAAATCAGAGGGGGAGCTCACAAAGTTAAGATCTCTTATTGTTTGTGAAAGTTCTTTATATGAAATAGCTAAGGTTCTAAATCTCGGTTTATATATCCGTATGAGTAAAGGTGAAGAAATCACTGGTGGCAGGGAAAGAGTATCCTTGCTAGCAGATTGTATGGAAGCTATAATAGCTGCAATATACCTTGACAAAGGAATAAAAGAAGCAAAAGAATTTATTTTACGGTTTTTTACAGGTATTATAAATAAAGCAATAAATAATGAAATAGTATTGGATTATAAAACCAAGCTACAAGAAATCCTACAGAAGAAAGGCGACATAAATATAAAATATAATCTCATTAAATATGAAGGCCCTCCTCATAGACGAAAGTTCTATACTACAGTAATAATAGAGAACAAGACAATGGGAGAAGGCACTGGTTATAGTAAAAAGGAAGCCGAACAAAATGCTGCAAAAATAGCCTTATCGAACTTGGAGGATTATAATGAGTAAGCGACATTATATTATACCTATTTTTGTACCTCATCTTGGATGTCCTCATGATTGTGTCTTCTGCAATCAAAGAAAGATTGCTACCAGCGAAGAAAATATGGATGATAAAAAGGCTATATCAATAATCGAAGAGCATTTATCTACTATTAATTCCTGTAATAGTACTATAGAAGTATCTTTTTTTGGAGGAACTTTTACAGCGATCCCATTAGAAAAACAAAAGGAGCTTTTAGCTGTTGCAGTGAAATATAAGGATGAGGGAAAAATTGACTATATAAGAATGTCTACCAGACCAGATTATATTGATGAAAAGATATTAACTCATCTAAAAAAATATAAGGTAGATATTATAGAGCTCGGAGTTCAATCTCTTGATAAAGATGTATTATTCTCTTCCGGTAGAGGACACTCAAAGGAAGATGTCTACAAAGCCTCTAAACTTATTAAGGAATTTGGCTTTATTTTAGGTCATCAAATAATGCTAGGCCTCCCTAAAGATAATAGGGAAAAGGATATAGCAACAGCTGTAGAAAGCTTATCTCTAAACCCTGATATCTGCAGAATATATCCCGCTTTGGTGATTAAAAATACACCTATGGAGATTATGTATAATAGGGGAGAATACAAACCTTACTCCTTAGAAGACGCTGTGGATATATGCAAGGATATATACTCCCTATACAGTTCTAAAGGTGTAGCTGTGATTAGAATAGGTCTACAGGCTACGGAAAATATAAACATTAATGGAGATATTGTTGACGGGCCCTTCCACCCTTCCTTTAGAGAGTTAGTAGAAGCAAGTTTAATAAGTGATATGCTGCTACACAACCTAAAGGGAAAAAAAGGGGATTATGAAATACGTATTAATAACAGATTTTTATCAAGAATCTATGCGGATAAGAAACTCTATTTTAACAGGCTAAAAAATAATATTAAAGAAGTAAATCTTAATGTGAAAATAGATAATACTGTCCCTCTGGGCGAGATAATCCTTGTTAATGAAGAGGAGGTTCTTAAATTATCATTACAAGATTATGCTCATTTACTTGCTAATAAGCTGATTTAAAATTATCATTTTAAAATTTATTAGCCACTATAGCTAGACATATTACTTAAATAAATTTTAGTTTTATTCTTCTATTATTTAACATATTTATACATATATTCCTAGGTTTTCAAACGGGTGTGTGATAATAATTGAAGGATTACAAAATATTTATCGTAATATGTCTTAATTATAATATTTTGCAATAGAGGAAATTTTAATTTAATATAGAATAATATACCTATAAGTAAAATTATTCATAAAAGTTTTGCATTATTTAGTTACTTATAGGAGGATTGAATATGGAAATATTAAAGGTATCAGCACAATCTCAACCAAAATCAGTAGCCGGTGCTTTGGCAGCAGTTTTAAGAGAAAATCTTTCAGCTGAAGTACAAGCCGTAGGTGCAGGAGCAGTTAATCAAGCAGTTAAAGCTATAGCAATTACTCGTGGTTTTGTAGCTCCTAATGGAATAGATTTAGTAGTTATTCCAGCTTTCTCTGAAATTGTTATAGAAGGAGAAGAGAGAACAGCTATTAAGTTTATTGTTGAACCTAGATAATAGACTTGGTTATAACGACCCTAGAGGATACTCTGGGGTCTTTCTTTTTTAGCTAATATTGATATTTAAAGAATAATAATATAAACTTAATAGAGAAAAAGAGGTGATATTAATGAAAGTAGGTAAAAGAGAAAAAATAGCAAAAGCTATTGTATATTTTTTACTTGTTGTATTTTTATTTAGTCTTATACCTATGGTTCTTTTTACTAGATAGGGGAGTGGGGAATGTTTTTAAAATCTATTGAATTAAGGGGATTTAAATCTTTCGCTGACAAAACAGAATTGAACTTTAAAAAAGGTGTTACAGCAGTAGTTGGACCTAATGGTAGCGGTAAAAGCAATATTTCTGATGCAGTACGGTGGGTTTTAGGAGAACAAAGTGCTAAAAGCCTCCGTGGTGGAAAAATGGAGGATGTCATTTTTGCCGGTACTCAATATAGAAAACCAGTGGGGCTTGCTCAAGTATCCTTAACTCTTGATAATTCCAAGGGCGAGCTACCAATTGATTATAACGACGTAGTCATTACAAGAAGAATATTCCGTTCTGGTGATAGTGAGTATCTTATTAATAATACAAATTGTCGTTTAAAGGACATACAAGAATTATTTATGGATACTGGTATAGGAAAGGAAGGCTATTCCATTATTGGACAGGGTAAAATTGATGCAATCTTAAGCGGAAAGCCTGAAGAAAGACGAAAGCTATTAGAAGAGGCTGCTGGAATAGTAAAATATAAAACCCGTAAAGACGAAGCTGAAAAAAAACTGCAAAACACAGAGCAAAATCTTACTAGAATACAGGATATTTTATTAACCTATGAAGAAAGATTAGAACCCTTAAGAATTGACAGTGAAAAAGCAAAACGTTTTGTGGAACTTTCTAATGAACTTTCTATTCAGGAGGTTTCCTATGTTATAGATACAATTAATAAGCTTCAAAAATCAATAGAACTAGAAAATTCTAATATTGATAAAATCAAAGGTGAATTGGAAGAGCTAGAAGCTTCAAGAAGTAATATAAGAGATTTATTGTCTCAGGAAAATAATAGACTTGAAAACCATGAAAACATAAATAATGAAACAAAAAAAGAATACTATAAGAATAAATCTTCTATTCAAGATCTGGAACATCAGATTAACATACTGAACGAAAAAATATCTTTTTCTAAAGAAAATATTGAAAAAGCTTCAATAACCCTTAAAGAACTTCTTGAAGAAGAAAAAACCCAGAAGAATCGAAAAGAATATATTTCTTCAAGCTTAGAAGAAAGCACACAGACCCAAGAAGAAATTAAGAAGACCTTAAAGTCACAAGAGGAAGCACTGTATTTAAAG
>JAEXSY010000476.1 GCA_023440105.1 Bacillota bacterium | reverse complement strand
AACCTCTAGTATAAAATCTAAAACTTGATCATACTGGCTTACATTTTCCTGCTCTCCTCTTTCATTGAAGTCATCTCTCCACTGTTCCATTCTATCTAGAGCTCCTATATCCACTATATAGTCATATATAGCAACACAGAGCTCACGAACCTTAGCCTTATTCTTTATTCTTTTATGAATACCTAAAAGGGGATTAACCACCGCTTCTCTTATTTCATTAACACGGTTTATAAGAGAGCTTTCATAAAGGCTCATAGCCTCCTCTCCAAAGCTGTAGCTCATTCTATATCCCCACATATCCTCCAGCCATTTGCTCCCTCGTATTCCATTAGCCAGAACATAATTCTCTAAAAGGTCAATATCCTCTCTAGGAACACCGGTAAGCCCTGTTTTAAGATATTTAAATACTGACTCATAGGACCAGTTTTTTGTAAATATCTCAAAGAGGGAATTTATCAAAACCACCATGGGATTATCTAAAATATCCACCTTCTTATCCATAAAGAAAGGAATGTCATATTCTCTAAATATAACAGCAGCAAGCTTTTCGTATTCATCTAAATTTCTGCATACCACGGCTATGTCCTTATATCTGTAGCCTTTATCCCTTACCAGCCTCAGGATATCTGCTGCCACAAACTCCAGCTCATCATAGCTGTTTTGTGCCCTATATAATCTTAAGGATTCTGGAGGCTTAGTATAATATTTATATGGAAAGTTATAATAGTATTTCTCTAGATGGGAAAGCTCCTCATTATCCTGAAATCTAGGACAGCAGTCACTGTTTAAATCCACTGGCTTTAAAAAGCCTATGTTATTATTCTCTGCAAGTCTTACTATCCTTCTCTCCATGTTAGCCGTTACGCTAAAGATATCTGTAATATCATCTATATCATAAAGAGACTTTGTATCGGATAAAAGAGTTATATTAACTTCAGTGGCACAGCATAAGAGTCTTTCAATAACTGCATATTGCTGTGGGGTAAAGGTGGTGAATTCATCTATCCATATTTCCGCTCCAGCATACATATTGCAGCCCTGAAGCTTTTCTGCCAGAAGGGTAAGCTCATCCTGAGGGTCTAGAAACTTTTTATGTATGCTCTCCTCAAAGGTTCCATAAATAAGGCTTAAATCCTTAAGCTTATTTTTAAGCTCCAAAGCCTCTTCTATTTCCTCCCCTTCCTTCTTTAATATTTCCGGGGTAATATTATATTTTTTAAACTCAGTGATGGCATCAGCTACTATATCCACAAAGCCTCGCTGCTTGCTGGCTTTATTGAAAACCTCCATCTTATTCTGAGATTCTTCTATTATTTTATAAAGAAGCATAGACTTACCTGCTTCATTCATTCTTCTATGAGTAACTCCTCCCAGCTCACTAAAAACATTATGAGCCATTCTTTTAAAGCTCAAAACCTCCGCCTTTAATATGCCAAGCTCTCCTATGGCAGTTAAAAGCTTTTTTTCTGCTGTAAAGGAATACTGCTCGGGAACCAAAAGTATGAGCTTGTTAGGACTATTTTCATCAATTCTCTTCTTAATACTATCGAGGCAATACTGACTTTTTCCGCTGCCACCTCTTCCATATATAAACCTAAGACTCATAAAAACCTCCCTAATATATTATGATTTGTTTATACTTCCTTTAACTCTTCCTTCCAATTATCTTCCTTAAAGCCTACCAAAACCTTATCCTCACCAATAAGAAGTGGCCTCTTAATAAGCATTCCATTGGTAGCTAAAAGCTCCAGCTGCTCTTCTTCGCTCATCTCTGGCAGTTTACCCTTTAGCTTAAGCTCCTTATACAAATTGCCACTGGTATTGAAAAACTTCTTTAAAGGAAGATCACTTTTCTGATGCCAGCTCTTAAGCTCCTCCTTAGTAGGATTTTCTTCTACTATGTGTCTATCTAAAAAGTCTACATCATTTGCCTCCAGCCACTTCTTAGCATTTCTGCAGGTGCTGCATTTTGGATACTGTAAAAATAAATAAGACATTTTAAATTCCTCCTATATCTATAACAATCTGTGTGTATTTTCTTATGATTTCTGCTTATAAATATATATTAATACTTTAATTATATCAATAAAGATAAGAGGATACATATATATATTGACTTTATTATACTGTAGTAGTAAAATCTTATAATAGTTAATCAGTTAACTATTAATCGATTAACTATATTTTATTAATAAAGTGCTAAATAATGAATAAAATTCAATTACAAATATTATTTAATACACTGATAAAGATCATAAAGAAAGGAAAGAATATATACCTATGAATTATAGAGAAATCGTCCATAGATTTAACAGAATGAATCTCCTTCACAGGATTTATGCAGGAAGAGCTGCTCAGCATCATGGCTTATATTTTGGACAGCTTGCAATATTAGAATACATTATAAAAAATGACAACTGTACTCAAAGAGAGCTCTCTGAGGCAATAGGAGTGTCTCCTCCCTCTATAGCTACCTCTATTAAGAGAATGAGCAAAGCAGGATTAATTGAAAAAAGTGAAGATGATATAGACTCTCGTATCAACCGCATTAGCATTACATCCTCCGGTCGAGAACTTGCAGAAAAATGCCGCATGGATTTCGATAAGGTAGATGAAAGGATGTTTCAGGGTTTTACCCCTCTAGAATGTGATATTCTAACAGGTTATCTTGACAGACTTATAGCTAACCTTTCTCAAGGAGAATTTGAAGATAAAAAATTCTTCTCTTTAATTGAAGAAGAAAAGCTTCTTAGAGAAAAGAATAAAAAAGGAGGATGCAAATGATAAAAAAACTTCTGCCCTACATTTCAAAATACAAGCTCTATGCAATACTTTGTCCTATAGCAATTATAGGAGAAGTCCTTCTAGAAGTAAGAATCCCTCTTCTAATGTCAAAAATAGTTGATATTGGAATCATGAACCAAGACATTAATTATGTAATAAGAACTGGGATAACCATGGTACTTATGGCTATGCTAGCACTAGCCTTTGGAGCTTTAGCAGCTTTCTTTAGCGCTAAGGCCAGCGTAGGCTTTGGTACTGAACTTAGAAGAGCTCAGTTTAATAAGATACAGGAGTTTTCCTTTTCTAATATAAATAAGTTCAGCACTCCTTCACTGGTAACGAGAATTACCACAGATGTAATGAATACACAAAATGCTTTTATGATGATAATCAGGATTCTCGTTAGAGCGCCTTTTATGCTGGTCAGTGCCACCATCGTAGCCTTACCTATTAATAGAGGCCTAGTATCTATCTTTCTCATAGCAATACCAATATTAGCCGTGGGATTATTTATTATTGCCTCTACTGCCTTTCCCAGATTTTCAGCACTCTTAAAAAAGTATGACAGCTTAAATTCCTCAGTGCAGGAAAATCTAATTTCTATGAGAGTAGTAAAAGCTTTTGTTCGCTCTGATTATGAAAAGGCCAAGTTTAAGGAAGCAAATGACGGCTTAATGGACGCCTCTATTAGAGCAGAAAAGGTAATTATCTTTAATATGCCTTTAATGCAGCTCACTATATATGGCTGTATTATTGCAATTTTATGGTTTGGAGGAAATAAAATTCTCTCTGGCACCATGCAGACTGGTGAGCTCATAAGCTTTATAACCTATGTAACCCAAATACTCATGTCTTTAATGATGATATCTATGGTATTTATTAATATAGTACTATCAAGAGCCTCTGTAAGCCGTATCGTAGAAATTTTAGATGAGAAAATTGATATAACCGATGAAAATGCTTCTGAGGACCTTCAGGTGGCCGATGGCTCTATAGAATTTAAAAATGTATCCTTTAAATATAACCCTGAAGCAGAAGATAATGTCTTAGATAATATAAACCTCACTATAAACTCTGGTGAAACCATTGGTATTATGGGTGGAACAGGCTCCTCAAAGAGTACTCTAGTACAGCTAATACCAACGCTTTATGATGTGACTGAGGGAGAAATAATTGTAGCTCACCATA
>JAEXSY010000113.1 GCA_023440105.1 Bacillota bacterium | reverse complement strand
GTTTTCTTGTAAGCTTGAGATTTACATTCAAGTCAAAAGATTCTGTGTCAGGTAAATCCAAACCGTTTTTTATCCCTGTGGCTCCGTCTTTTATTCGAATTAAGAATTTCCAACCTTTTTCCTGTATATGTGCCATATTATTGTAGGATTCATAACCTCTGTCAGCAATCACCAGGGCCTTAGATATGTTGGATCTATCCACCATATCTACTAAAGCTTGATGTTCATTATGCTCTCTTTTTTTCTGGATAATGGCATCCAAATAAATATGCTGATTTAAATCATACAGAGCATTTAAATGAAGTAGATTGTAAGGTTTCTGTCCATTGGTTCCTGGCATATATGAGTCTGTATCACTTGGATTAGTAGCTACCTGTATATCAGAACCATCAACTGCAAGAATCCTTAACTCATCATTTTTGATGTGGAAAGATAACTTTTCAGAAAAGGAATTGAAGATAGTTTCAAAAGCTTTGGGCTTAATCTTATCCCGTTGTTGTACAAATGCAGATGAAGAAGCAGCATCTGCAGCATAATTAGACATGTCCAGTAACTCATTTGAAAGAGTTCCGCCACCCATTCCAATAATTCCTGTTACCATTTGTTTGAAAGAAAGTTTGCGATTACGCGTAAAATCAGATTTTGGATTAAATACGTAATCCGATGATTTTGCGGAGATGTTTTCTATTTCAGACATCAAAAGTTTTTTTACTTGTTTTGGTTTCATACGGGTCCTCCTTGAAATTAAGATTCACTTAACTTCAAGGGCCGCTTTCGCTACCTCATTATAAAATCAGTAGTGAAAGCGGCCGCATATATTCTTGCTGATGTCAACTATTTTTTTAAAAAAAAGCCCCCTATACCACTTACGGATATAGAGAACTAATTTTATCTTCTTAACTTAATGACATTGAGTACACAGTACCGAGGTCTTTTTTACCACCATTTCTCTCCATGGCTTTAATTAACTGCTTTTTATAGGATATATAATTTATTGCAATAAAAATAGCTGGAACTAAAGCCGCAAAAAAAGGGTTATCGAAAAACACCATGGCTATAATCCACCAGTTTGAAACTCCTATATGAATAAGCTTTCTGCTTCCTTCACCTTTTATAATACCTCTGCTGCTCAAGTAAGTTGATAGTCCCAGGACTGCTGCTACAAAGATAAAGGAGCAAATAATACCGTATATATTATTCATTATTATACCTCTCGCATATATAAAACTATTATTCTATTACCGTTATAAATTATAGCCAATAATTGTAACCCTGTCCATATCCCAACCATTTAAGATAATAAAAAGAACTCTTTTACACTTTAAGAGTTCTTTAAAATATGTATTTCTATTTATCAGTTAGTTTTCTATTCCCTGCTCCTTCTTTAATAAATCTCTGATTTCTGTTAAGAGCTTTTCCTCTGCAGTCATCTTTACCTCTGGCTCCTCCTGAGCCTCTTCTTCTTTTTTGCCTCTCAGTCTATTAACCATTTTTATCATAATAAATATAGTAAAAGCAATGATAACAAAATCAATAATACTTTGAATGAATGCTCCTATGAGTATATCAGTACCAGCAATTCTAATAACTATTGCTGACATATCAACCTTACCAGAAAATATACCTATTATAGGTGAAATAATATTTTGTACTAAAGAGGTTACAATAGCATTAAAGGCTCCACCAATTATGACTCCAACGGCCAAATCCAGGACATTACCTCTCATAGCAAAATCTTTAAATTCCTTCCACATAATCTTACCCCTCTCCAAAAAGTTAATAATGTTGTTACATTTAATTAATTATACCACAGATACTTTTAAGCTTTATAATACTTCATTAAACTTCCCACAAATATTATTTAAACAAGATTAACATTTTATGCATAGCTAAATTACGGGATAATATTATAATAAAATTAATAAGATAAATATATATTTACTTATCAGAAAGGAAGTATGCTGTTATTATAAGAACAGCAGAGTATGTTTTATGATTAGATATACATACAGCTATAAGGCCGTAAATAAAATCATTACTACAGACTACACGGAAAGAGAAAACTTTTTAGAAGACATAGAAGAGATTAATTATAACCTTTTATGGGTAGATATCCGCATTGAAAAAGGAGAAATCTTTGAGGATTATATGGAAGTTATTGAAAGGTTTTTTGACTATAACAATCCTGATCCTTTACGGGAAATACGAGGAAGACGCTCTATCGTAGAAAAAAATACTGAATTCTATACTATTGATATGACTATATTAAAGGAAGGCTCTTTAGGAAAAAACATAAAATGGATGAGGGAATACTTTATAATCAACAAAAAGGTAATCATCTCCTTGAGCCATGGTTGTTCAGATATTTTCGACTCTATATGGAGCCACATTCCTTCCAATGCTGCAGCTTTTAGAGAAGAGGCTGATAATCTTTTATATGTGATATTAGATAGCATATGCGACGAATATTTTGTATCCTTAGAAGACCTTGAGGAGCTAGTAGATAACATAGAGGGAGTTCTGATAAGGGATTCCAGCAGTGAGCTCCAAACCAGAATACTAGAGCTTAGACGAAAAATTCTAAGATTCAAAAGAGTAGTCACCTCCCTAAGGACAGTAACCTATTCTCTTATAAGCTATGATTATGATTTTATTAAGCCTTCTACTATAAAACTTATTCAGACCATATATGATAACACTTATAAAATATACGAAGCTCTGGATGCCTATACGGATACCCTGGCTACAGACCTATCTATATATGAAACTAAGCTATCCAACAAAATGAATAAAACCATGGAGTTTTTTACTGTTATTACAACTATAATGGCACCACTGACTTTAATTGCAGGAATATACGGAATGAATTTTAAATATATGCCTGAGCTTAAATATAAGGCTGCTTATCCAATAACAATGGCTATTATGTTTATAATGATAATACTTCAGATTATTTACTTCAAAAAGAAAAAATGGCTGTAAATATTATCTCAGCCATTTTATAATTATATCCTATTGAATATTAAATAAATTAAATGAAAAAATGTGATTAATGGCTCTTACATATAAGCATAATCAATCTAAAATGTTTATAAGGTCTAAGAGCTCTTCTTCTGTGAAGCTATTTATAAAACCTCTACCCTGTTCTTCTGATAGGATGTTCTCTATAAGCCCTCTCTTTCTTTCCTGAATAGAATATATCTTTTCTTCTATTGTTCCTTTTGTTATTAGCTTTATCACCTCTACAGTGTTGTTTTGTCCTATTCGATGGGCTCTATCCGTTGCCTGTTCCTCTACTGCAGGATTCCACCAGGGGTCAAAATGCACCACTACATCAGCGCTATTTAAATTAAGTCCCGTTCCTCCAGCCTTTAAAGAAATCAAAAATGCAGAAGGTTCGGTGCTTATATTGAAATCCTCCACCAGCTTATATCGTTCTTCTGTCTTAACACTGCCATCTAGATAATAGCAGGGTATACCTTCTTGATTAAACAAAGTTAATATATGCTTTAATACTGTGGTAAACTGAGAAAAAATCAATATTTTATGCCCCTGCTCTAAAGCATTTAAAATAATCTCCTGTAGAGCAATTAACTTTCCGCTACTTCCCTGATATCCCTCCACAAAGGCCCCTGGATAGCAGCATAGCTGTCTGAGTCTTGTGAGCACTGCTAATATTTTCATTCTATTATTTTCAAAGCCCAAAAGCTCTATTTCTCTCCTGAGCTCCTTTTGAGAAGCAGCTGCATAGGAGTTATACAGCCTTTCCTGCTCCTCTGTCATCCCTACAAGAAGCTTATGATTTATTTTATTAGGAAGCTCCCTGGCAACCTCCTTTTTAACTCTTCTCAGGATGAAGGGCTTAATAAGCTCATTGAGCTTATCCATGGCAGAGCTCCCCGGATCCTTAGTTATAGGAGATAGAAAAATTGAGTTAAAGGTCTCAAATGAAAATAAATATCCAGGCATAATAAAATCGAAAATTGACCAGAGCTCTCCCAGGGAGTTTTCTATAGGTGTGCCAGTGAGAGCAAACCTCACCCTGCTGTCTATTCTTTTCACAGAAGCAGCATTTTGAGAATTATGATTCTTAATGTTCTGAGCCTCATCAATGATACAGCTATTAAATGATATATTCTCATATAAATCACAATCATTTCTAAGAAGAGGATAGGATGTTATTAACACATCATATTCTTGAGAATACTTAAGGATTTTTTCTCTCTCCTCCTTATTGCCTAAGACAAGCTTTACGGAAAGCTCTGGAGCAAAGGCTCTACACTCCTCCAGCCAGTTGAAGCACAATGATGTGGGACATACTATCAAATTAGTTCCCTTTCCCTTTTCCGATAGGAGATAGGCAATGGTTTGAATTGTTTTTCCAAGTCCCATTTCATCAGCTAATATTCCACCAAAATTCTTCATTGATAGATATTTTAAATATCTAAAGCCAGTGATTTGATAGCTTCTTAAGGTTCCATTAAAGGTCTCAGGAAGCTCTGCTCTAAAATTTACAAAAGCCTTAAATTCCTGAAGCTTTTCCTTTATCTCCTCAGTGAGGATAATATCTTCAAGACTCATTAGCTCACTGAGCTTTTCAGATGATAGCGCCTTATATATGGGAATACATGCTCTTCCATCAGCTAAAAGCTTCTTCTTAATACCTATACCATCCATAAAGGCTTCCAGCTTACTTAACTCTTTATTCTCCAGTTCAATAAAACTTCCATTCTTAAGTCTATAATATTTTTTATGCTGCTTAATCAGCTTGAATATCTTTCTCAGCTCTTCTTTAGTAATATTAAGTGTCGAAAAGTTAACCTCTATCAAATTACTCTTATTTAATCTTATATTAAGCTTTATGTCATTCTGATTATATATAGCTAAAGCCTTGAAGCTATCAGAATAATATATATCACAATGGTTCCTAAGGTCCTCACAGCCTTCCTTCAAGAAGAAGAACTGCCCTTCCTCAGAGGAAAGAAGATATTCCTCCTCTTCTCTCTTAAAGCCTAACTCTTCTATTAAAGACTCAATCTTCTTTTCCTTAACTACATCTCTAATAATATAAGCATCTCTCTTAATTTTCTCTAAAGGATTGATAGCTGCAGTCCCATATCTATAAATAAGCTTAAGAAGGATATTTCCTTCTCTCTTATCTACATAGGCTTCTCCCTTGAGTTCCTCCCTTATATAATTTCGGTGCATATCTCCTAAAAAATATAGCTCACTAGAATAATTGCTTAATACAGACAGTATATAGCCACTGTTTGCAACAGCTTCTTTAATTCTTAAGGTAGAGTTATCACAGCCTCCCATGGCTTCACATAGTAGCTCATAAAGCCTGCACTGCCCCATAGAAGGCTCATATATACTACCTTCGTAGTAAAATAAATTTTTATTATCATCTAAGGGAACAGGTGAACGCCCCTGCAGTGTTATGCAGACTTCACCTTCCTCCTCTGAAATATTAAAGGTTAAAGGAATATCTCTCTTTTGGAAGCTATCAACCTCCAGACATTCACCATTAATGGTTGCTTTTTTTATTAGAGAGCCGCACTCCTTAAATAATCTTTTAAGCTGTTTTCCAGGTATATAAAACTTCTTCCCTTCAAATAATGGAATTCTATTTCTGCTATAATCTGCACCAATCCTGTTTATCTGATTTATCTCATAAAGTTCCTGAAGAAACTCTATTAAAGCCTTTCCCTCTCCTGAGAATTCATGCACTCTAGGATCAAATAGAAGATTTCTGGATTCCTGATAAATCTTATTATCTAATATAGCTTCTATAAAAGCTTCTATATCCTTTACTCCATAGAATCTATCACTGCCTATCTTCAGCTCCCCGTAGTTTTTTACTCTTCCATTCTTATAGCTAAAATAGTTAACTTCTATCTTTAATTTCTTTTTTATGGTGTTTAAATCCGAAAGAATACCATCAAGCTTACCCAAAAAATAAGCTGCTTGAAGCTCTTTTTTTTCCTTAGTCACAAGGCTGCATTTTTCTCTAAAATATTTTATAAGAACCGCTACTAAATGCTTGCATATACCTCTTCTTCTGTAGGAGCTTTTAAAATATGAGCAGTCACAATGAAAGCTAGTAAAACCACTGTTGTCATTAAAAGTCACCTGTACATTATATTCTCTATCAGATATATCAGAAGTCACCCAGGTATCTATATAATACCTACTTATAGAAGAATTATCTGTAGGAAGTATAGAAACATTAAAGTCCTCCATAAGGTGATTCCTGTAATATTCTAGTCCCATTTTATATGTATCACCATCAGTAAAGCTTTGAATTATCCTTTCATCACAGACCATATACAGCAAACCTTTCATCGTCAAATTATTAACAATATTATAAAGGATTTTCCAGGAAATAAAAAGGCATAAGTTACTTATTCATAACCTATACCTCTATTAATTAATCTATTGAGCTCTATCTGCCATGAAGGCTTCAATTTCTTCTACGGTTTTAACTATTCCTGAAGTAAGATTAAATGCACCATCAGAGGTTACTAGTATGTCATCCTCTATACGAATACCTATCTTTTCTTCTTCGATATATATTCCTGGCTCAACAGTCCACACCATACCTTCTTGGAATTTTATATCTCTTCCACCTACGTCATGGGTATCTAATCCTAGACTGTGCCCTATACTGTGCCAGTAATACTTTGTTACCTCAGCCTTATCCTTTATAAGTCCTAGCTCTATACATTCCTCAGCTATCCATTCCTTGGCCTGATCATTCAATTCTAAATAGCTAACACCAGGCTTTATAGCTTCTATCACCTTTTCATTAACCCTGAGCACTGCATTATAGACTTCCTTCTGCCTATCGGTAAACCTGCCGCTAACTGGGAAAGTTCTGGTGATATCAGCATTATAATAATTATATTGTGCTCCTAAATCAAAAAGTATTAGAGAATCCTCTTCTATTATAGAATCATTCTTCTCATAATGAAGTATTGTTCCATTAACTCCTGAAGCTGCTATAGTTTTAAAAGCAAAATCCTTTACCCCGCTTGATTTGCATATAAAGTCAAAATAAGCCTCCAGCTCATATTCCTTCATACCAGCCCTGGCATGCTTCATAAGCTCCCTAATACCCAGTACAGTAACATCAATAGCTTTTTTAATCTCTTCTATTTCCTCTGTGGATTTAATAAGTCTTAAATCCGCTATCATATTATAAGCATTCCTTATGATTATCTGTGGATATCTATCCCTTAGAGTTTCAGCAAATACCTCACTGTAGCTTTTATTACTATTAAAGCTATCCTTCTCTAAATCCATATAAACTAAGGTGATATCCTTAGCAGATATATAGTTATGAAGAGTATTCTCTAATTCCTCAACATAGGAAATAGAATATACCCCAGAGCGTTCCTTTGCTTCTTCCTCCCTTATACTTCTTCCTACCCATTTTTCCATCTGAAGGTTAGGCTTTTTAATAAATAGCTTTTCATCATATTCTCCATTTATCTTAGTAAGTACCAAAGCTATATTTTCTTCATCTATCCCTGTTAAATAAAAAAAGTTTCTGTTAGGTGTATATTTGTATTTTTCATCGGCACTCTTTTTAGGAGCGGCTCCGGAAAATAATACAACTATGGCATTTTCCTTGATTCGATTTAAAAGCTTACGTCTGTTATTGTAAAATACTTTTTTATTCATTACATTCACTCCTCCTAAACTCAAAGCAAAAATACAATCCTATAAATTATTTTTTATTATATCATTTATTTATATATTAATCTATAAATTCAAACAATTACTACTCTATTGCCACAAGAGTGCTTTTAAGAACATTTTCTTCTTTTAAGAGAATTTCTATAAGCTCCTTAATATCTAGCTCAAGACTAGAAATATCTAGAGTTATAACGACATTTGCAGAATTATTAATAGGCAGATCCTGACTTATGGTAAGGACATTGCCTCCCTTAGCTGCTATGGTATCCAGTATCCTTGAAAGAACTCCTGCCTTATGGCTAAGGAGCATAGCCACTGTCGCTTTCTGCCCCTGTATCCCTTCAGAAACAGTGAACACCTTATCCTTATACTTATAATAGGCACTTCTGCTAATGCCTACTGCCTTTACCCCTTCAGTAATATCCTTTACTATTCCTTTATGAAGAAGCTCTTTAACCTCTACAACTTTTTTCACTACTTCCTGTAGTATTTCTCCACTTACAATATAGTATTTTTTATCCATATAAATCATCCTTTACTATGATTATTACTCTATTATAAATTAAAGAGCACACCTAAGACAATTATAAGCTTAAGTGTGCTGCAGTAAACATATCTTATTTAATATTTAATTTAACCCTTAACTTTTCCAGCATATCCTTTGTCATGGCATCTAAGTCATACTCCGCCTTAAAGCCCCATTCTTCCGCTGCAGCAGATGAGTCTATGCTGTTAGGCCAGGAATTAGCAATCCCCTGTCTTACAGGATCCACCTCATAATTTATTTTAAAATCAGGTATATACTTTCTGATAGCATCTGCAAGCTGTGAAGGTTCAAAGCTCATAGCAGTAATATTAAAGGCATTTCTATGCTTAAGCTTACCTGGGTCTGCTTCCATAAGCTCAACTATAGCCTTTAAAGCATCAGGCATATACATCATATCCATATAGGTTCCCTCTCCTATATATGAAGTATAGCTTCCTTCTGTAAGAGCTTTGTAGTAAATATCTACTGCATAGTCAGTGGTTCCTCCTCCAGGAGGTGCTACATAGGATATGAGTCCTGGGAATCTAACACCTCTGGTATCCACACCGAACTTTTTATAATAATAATCACATAAAAGCTCTCCTGATACCTTAGTTACTCCATACATAGTTCCAGGTCTCTGGATCGTATCCTGTGGTGTATTATCCTTTGGTGTAGACTCTCCAAAGGCACCAATGGAGCTAGGAGTAAAGAACTTACAGTTTAATTCTCTAGCAACCTCAAGAGCATTAAATAATCCTCCCATATTTATCTGCCAGGCAAGTGCTGGTTTTGCCTCTGCCACAGCAGAAAGAAGAGCTGCTAGATGTATTATTGTATCCACCTCGTATTTCTTGGCAATTTCTAAAAATCTCTCACTATTTAATACATCCAGCTCCTCAAAAGGGCCTCCCACAACTACTGGATGATTCTCAGGTCTTCTTATATCAGAAGCAATAACATTTTCACTCCCATATATGCCTCTCATATATTCTACAAGCTCTGAGCCTATTTGTCCTAAGGATCCGGTAATAAGTATTTTTTTCATCATTGTCCCCCGTTATAATTTTTAGTTATTCTATAACCTTAAGTTCTTTTCCAATCTTTTCGTATATTTTAATAGCCTCATCGAGCATCTCTTTGGTATGTGCAGCTGTTGGCATGTTTCTAACTCTTCCTGTTCCCAGTGGAACTGTAGGGAATACTATGGATTTAGCATATACCCCTTCCTCATTAAGCCTTCTGCTGAACTGCTGAGTAAGCTTTTCATCTCCTATTATACAAGGAGTTATAGGTGTTTCACTATTTCCTATGTTAAAGCCCAGAGCCTTAAGTCCCTTCTTTAAATAATCCCCATTCTCCCAAAGCTTTTCATTAAGCTCTGTGCTCTCTGTCATGATATTTATCGCCTCAATACAGGCTGCTGCAGTTGAAGGTGTTAAGGAAGTAGAGAAAAGGAATGGCCTAGCTCTAACCTTAAGCCAGTCAATTAAATCCTTAGAGCCTGCCACATAACCACCTACTACACCGATAGCCTTGGAAAGAGTTCCTATCTGGAAATCAATCTTGTGAGAAAGACCAAAATGCTTAACTGTACCAGCTCCCTTACCCATAACTCCAGAGCCATGAGCATCATCTATATATGTTATAAGGTCAAATTCTTCAGCAACCTTTACCATTCCCGGGAGATCTACTACGTCACCATCCATGGAAAATACGCCATCGGAGATGACCATAAGCTTTTCATAAAGACCGCTTTCTCTAGCTGCCTTAGCCTTTTCTCTTAAGTCTTCCATATTATTGTGAGCATATCTAATAATCTTTGCTCCAGAAAGTCGACAGCCATCAATTATAGATGCATGATTAAGTTCATCAGAAAGAATGGCATCCTTCTTATTCATTACCGCCTGTATAGCTCCAGCATTGCAGTTAAAGCCTGATTGGAAGGCTATTGCAGCTTCTGTATGCTTAAATTCCGCTAATTTCTTTTCAAGTTCATCATGTATATCAAGAGTTCCATTTATAGTTCTAACAGCACCAGCACCTACTCCATACTTTTTTGCGGCTTCTATGGAAGCATCCACCATTCTTTTGTTAGTTGCTAGTCCTAAATAGTTATTTGAGGAAAGATTGATAAGTTCCCTTCCTCCGATTTTTATAATCGGTCCATTTGCTCCCTGAAGAGAATCAATTTGATTGTATAAGCCCTTACTCTTTAAGTCCTCGAGATTTTCCTTAAGGAAACTATCTAAAGCTTTACTTCCCATTAAATTTCCTCCTTGTTATATTAGTATATGGTAATATATAAAAACAAATTTTAAATTTTGTTTCTACAATACATTATAACAGAGTAATTTATTGTTATCTATAAAGAAATTTGATAAATTTGTCCTTATTTTGCTGTTTTCTCTATTATACCTTTAAACGATTTCATTAGGCTTTATTATACTCACTATTTCATCCATTTATATCCTATTATGCGAAAATACAATTGCCATATACTTGTATCTATGATAATATTTACTATGTGTCAAAAAATCGAACAAAAGGGGTTGTATTTATGAAAAAGATTGGACTTATACCTAAGCTCCTGGGGGGTATTGCTCTGGGTATTGCCTTCGGTGCTTTTGCACCAGAATTTGTTGTATCTTTATTGGCAACATTTAATCACATCTTTGGAAACTTCTTAGGCTTTGTTATTCCGTTAATAATTCTTGGCTTCGTGGTGTCAGGTATTGCTGATTTAGGTGCTGGTGCAGGTAAGCTTTTAGGTATTACCACCGGTTTAGCCTACTTCTCTACCCTTGTGGCAGGAATCTTTGCCTATGTAATTTCAGTAACCGTTTTCAAACCAATAGTTGCTCAAACAGCATCATTAACTGCGGACAATCCTGAGCACAGTCTTTTACCTTCCTTGTTTGAGTTGTCCATGCCTCCATTGATGAGTGTCATGACTGCATTAATTCTTGCATTTCTATTAGGGCTTGGAATAGCATCACTTAAGGGTAAAAGCGAAACTCTATACAACATATCAGTAGAATTTCAAAAAATAATGGAAAAAACTATTTCTACTGTAATTATTCCACTTCTTCCAATACATATAATGGGTATATTCGCAAATATGACCTATGCAGGAGAAGTTACTAGAATACTTTCTGTATTCTGGAAGGTATTCTTGATCGTACTTGTTATGCATTTAATCATGATTGTTGCACAGTTTACCATTGCTTGTATGATAGGGAAAAAAAATCTTATTACCTCCCTTAAGAATCAAATACCAGGTTATATTACAGCCATAGGTACACAGTCCTCTGCTGCTACAATTCCAGTTAACCTTAAATGTGCAGAAAAAAATGGAGTTAGTAAAGGTATCAGAGAATTTGTTATTCCTTTGTGTGCAACAATACATCTTTCAGGAAGCACCATAACCCTCACCTCCTGTGCAATGGCAGTTATGATGATAAATGGCATGACCTATACTCTCCCACAGATGATTGGCTTTATAGCAATGCTAGGAGTAACCATGGTTGCAGCCCCTGGAGTACCAGGAGGAGCGGTAATGGCGGCTCTTGGAATATTACAGAGTATGCTTGGCTTTTCTGAGGCTCAGACAGCCCTTATGATAGCCTTATACATAACTCAAGATAGCTTTGGTACAGCCTGTAACGTATCGGGAGACAATGCCATAGCAATCATTGTAGATGCTCTTCAAGGAAAAAGCAAAAGGTCTAATACGGTAGTAGAAATGGAAAGAGAAGCTGCAATAACTAAGTAATATAAAAATAACCCCAGGATAAAGATTTTATCCTGGGGTTATATATATTAACAAAACACACTATATTAAATTCTGTTCTTACTTTTTATATACATTATCATTCGAATTACTTCCGCCACAACTATTCCTGCAACTGCTCCAAAGGTCATGGTTAGTCCGGGATTTCTATGAAAAAGACCCATTATGAGTCCAGCACCTGTTCCAAATAATATCCCTTTAGAAATCATGGTAAATTCATCTACTTTTTTATATTTCTCTTCCATAGTCTGCCCTCCTTAAATATGCAGCAAATAATTTTATGGCTCATTGTTTATTCTTTATACTATTTATAACGTATAAAAGAGATAAAAGTTTCCCTTATCCATAAAATATTTTATAATAATATAATTTTTTTAATAACTATATTATAAGCTTTACTTTTAAAGAAAAATGTAAGAAGAGCTTAAGGTTTTCTTAATTTTATAATAAAACTCTTACTATTGTCACCGCAACAATAATCGCTGTAATATCCGCTAATAAAGCTGCCCAGAGAGTATGCCTTATCTTCTTAATCCCCACTGCTCCAAAGTATACCGATAGAGTATAAAAGATAGTTTCAGTGGTTCCCATAATCACAGAAGCTGTAAGACCAATGGTGCTATCAGGTCCATATTCCTTAAGAATTTCTGTGAATACACCTAAAGCCCCGCTTCCTGATAGAGGCTTTATTACCACCAGAGGAATAAGCTCTGAGGGGAGCCCTATAGTCCTTGCTAGTGGAGCAAGGAAGGAATTTACTAAATCTAAAACTCCAGAAGCTCTAAATATCCTCACTGCAAGGAGCATGGCTAATAAATAAGGAAATATCCTGAGGCATACATTAAGCCCCTCTTTAGCTCCTTCTATGAACCATTCATAAACCTTTCTTCCCTTTATCATCCCATATATAATAATTAAAGCAATAATTATCGGTATAATGGACTTAATTATATATCCTATCATAGCTCCACCTAAAAATACTTTTCTAAGATTTTGGCTATCAATATGCCAACCACGGCAGCGCAGGCTGTGGAAATAATTGCTGGAAGGATTATTATCCCCGGATTCTGTGAGCCAGAGGCAGCTCTAATGGATACCACTGTACTGGGTAAAAGCTGAAGGCAGGCAGCGTTCATCACTAAAAATAAAGCCATATCATCAGAAGCCCTGTCCTTATGTAAATTATCCTTTTGAAGCTCCTCCATGGCCTTGATCCCAAAGGGTGTTGCTGCATTAGAAAGCCCCATCATGTTTGCAGTAAGATTCATAACTATGGCACCTAAAGCCTTTTCATTTTTAGCTGTTCCTTTATATAATAGCTTTAATATAGGCTTCATAATCACTGCAAGTTTTTCTGTAAGTCCACTTTTTTCAGCAATTTTCATCACTCCACACCATAGGCACATCAATCCAGTAAGTCCAAGCACCAGTTCTACTGTGCTTCCCGAGGATTCTATCACAGCTCTAGAAATTTCTTCACCTTGTCCACTAAATATTCCTGTAGCTATCCCCAAAACCAGCATAAAAAACCATATATAGTTTATCATTTAACTCCCCCTAGCTCATTGATTTTATCTGATTATTAATATATATTCGTCTAAAAGTATATAATTCATAATTAAGAATAATAACTAAATCGGGTTTACTATATACGGTTTTATTTTTTAGTTCATAATTCATTGCATAGAATTCTTTAATCTGTTAACATTAAAGAGCGCTAATAAAGAAATAATAAAGCTACAAAACCTAAGAAAATAAAGGAGATTAGCTATGAAGGAAGATATTTTAAAGCTTGCCCAGCAGGAGATAGACGAAGCACTGGCCGCCGTAGAAAACATCGAAAGCAATCTATCAGATAAAGAGCCCTCCAGGGACGAATTAAAAGAAAAATTTATCAAGCTAAATGAAAAGGTAAATGAGCTAGAAAACCTTTTAAAATCTCAAGGAATAATATAAAAAAATATGCCCCTAAAAGCAGAAAGCATTTCTGCATTTAGGGGCGTACCTTATTCCAATAAACTCTTACAATAGGACTAAGGCTTTTAATCCTTTTTTCTCTTAATAAATAATCGGCCATATGATTCTCTACTAAACTCCAGTATTTCTTCGAATGATTCATTTCTTTTAAATGGCATACCTCGTGAAGTACTATGTAGTCTATAAGTTCAGGAGGTAGCAGCATAAGCTTTATATCTAAGTTTATATTCCCCTTAGAAGAACAGCTACCCCACCTACTCTTCACATCCTTTATAGTAAGGGCATTATATTCTACCCCTACCATAAGTGAATAATAGTCAAGCCTTTCCTTAAGATATTCATAGGCTCTCTCTCTATACCATGCCTTTAATTCCTTTATAACTGCTAGCTTCCTTTCATCCTCATGAAACTGCAGAAGGGCACTTAATCTAAGCTCTGCTTCCCCTTCATTAAGAGTAACCAAGGAAGACCTTAAAGAAGAATATCTGAGTCTTAAGGGATAATAGCTTCCAAGATACAGAAGACTTCCTCCTTCGCCCATTAATTGTTCGGCGGTTAGTTCTACCTCCACCTCTTTAAGGCTCTTAATTATCCAGCCTTCTTTTTCCTTTAAAACTTTTTCAATCTCTCTTATAGGACAATTAATCGGAGCAGTTACCACAACTCCTTCAAGAGAACTTATCCTGATGCCTATCGTTTTTCTTTTAGTATATTTAAGCTTATAATTCATAAAATATCACCTCTACTATAAGCTATAAATCTTTATCTTAATAATATTAAATCTATATTTCTTTTTTCTTAGCATCTTTTCTTTTTTTAGCTGCAGCGGCTCTCTTTTCTTTCAAAGCCTTTGCTTTTAGTTCAGCTTCTTCCACCTGTATTTTTTCTGATTCTTGTTTCTCTAGAAGCTTTTCTTCTCTCTCTATGCGGTCGGTTTCTCCCAGGTCAGATTCTACTCGTTTTTGCAGCTCAGAATCCTCAAACTTTAAAAAGCTTCTAAAAGCCTCGGGATAAGCGAACTTTTTATTATCAACCTCTTCTTTTTCAAAGGAAATTTGTATATAGCTGCTGTCCATCTCACAAATTTCTCCCCTACCAAAGGCTTTATGCCAAACAGTTTTACCTATCATCTTTTCCTCCTAATATGCTTATTAGCTTATTTTTTTATTTTAATCTCTATAAAACAAAAGCATGCAGCTTAACAATCGGAATTACGCTGTTAAGCTACACGCTGTGTATATAATGATTATACCAAAGATTTACTGTAAATGTCACAATAAACTCATAGGAATTTAATTACTTTGTGGAATCTCTCTCTATTATCTCATAATCAAGGACAAAATGCCCCTGCTCTAAGGTCTTTTGATTTATAAGCTTTATTAACATTCTCATAGCGATAGAGCCCATATCATACATAGGCTGAGCTACGGTAGTTAGATTTGGATAATAAACACTAGCTGCATATATATTGTTAAAGCCTATAACATCCACATCCTGTGGCACGGAAAGCTGATGCTCTCTGAGGGTATTAATAACACCCATGGCAATCTCATCGGAAGCGCAAACCACAGCATCTATAGAACTGGCCTTTTTTAATATGCTGCTTATACCCTTTATTCCTGTTTCAGTTCTCAAATCTCCAAAGAATAAAAGATCATTATTTATCTCTAAGCCATTATCCTCCATGGCTTTTTTAAAGCCTGTATATCTATCTGCCCAAGCATTTCCTGCATCAGGATTAACTCCAACGAAGGCAATTTCCTTATTTCCCTTTTTGATTATGTATTCAGCTGACTCATAACCAGCCTTAACATTATCTATTGTAACACTAGGGAAAAACTTTTCCTTATCACTGGATTCTACAAGCACTGTCTTTAAGCCTAGTTCCTTTATCACATCAGTAACCTCAGTCTTTAAGGAGGAGCTCATATATAGAACACCATCTACCATCTTCTCCTTAAGTACTCTGAGATATTCCTTTTCCTTTTCAACATCTAAGTCAGAGTTACATAAGATAACGTTATAATCATAAATATTAGCCACGTCCTCAGCACCCCTAACTATTTCAGGGTAAAATTGACTGGAAATGTCAGGTATAAGAATTCCTATAGTCTTTGTTCTCTGAGTCTTTAAGCTTCTTGCCACTATATTAGGTCTATATCCCAGCTTTTGTATTGCATCTTTAACTTTTTTCTTAGTTTCTTCATTTACTACATCGATATCATTCAGCACTCTGGAAACCGTTGCAATTGATACTCCTGCTTCCTTTGCTACATCTTTTATTGAAGCCGCCATTCATTTCAACTCCTATCATAACTCTATTGTTAATTATTATACTAGAAATATCCTTTAATTTAAAGAAGTTTACCAATTATTAATTATATATCCATTATATTAATTAAAACTACACAACTATTATTACCATATTCTGATTATTTTATTAAAGGCCCCTAAGCAAATGCTTAAAGGCCTCTATAAACTAGATTCTTTCCACAAATAGGTTTAGCTTTTCACCATTAATATTTGCTTCAGTGTATTCCTTTGGAGCATCAAAAATTATCTCTTCTGTAAGAGTATCCTTCTTTATGGTATCCTGGAACTTCTTTATTACTTCTATAAGCATCTCATTACCTGCTGCATATAGCATAATCTTATCGGAAACCTCAAAGCCATTTTCTTTTCTCATGTTTTGAATCTTAGAGATTATTTCTCTTACATGGCCTTCCTCACGAAGCTCTGGAGTTACTGTGGTATCTAATACAACACCTATTTCTCCTTCTCCAGAGAAGGCATAGCCTTCTAACCCCTGCATGGTTACCAATAGATTTTCATTGTTTAAGGTTATAGAAGTACCATTAACCTCAATAAGCTCTTCTCCGCCTCTTTGTATCTTTTGAGCCAGCTCCATCTGATTTCTCTTAGCTATTTCCCCTCTTATT
>JAEXSY010000086.1 GCA_023440105.1 Bacillota bacterium | reverse complement strand
ACTATATACTACAATCAATGAAGCAGAGGGAAGAGTAAAATGAGCGAGATTACCAGAGACGTAGAAATAAATAATGAAGGAAGGGTAATCAGGGGCTTTTTAAAGGAAGAGATGGGCCTGAGCACTAGATTTATTAGAGCTGCAGCTAAAGAGGGAAGGATCAAGGTGGGAGGTTCCAGGGTGAAGATGGATTATACCCTTAAAGCGGGTGACCACATTACTGTTATATTGACCAAGGATGAAAGTCAGGACATAGCACCGGAAGATATCCCCTTAGATATAGCCTTTGAAAATGAAAGTGTATTGGTGGTCAATAAGCCACCTTTTATGGTCTGTCATCCAACGAGAAGCCACGGCAGCGGCACTCTTGCTAATGGAGTGATAAATTACTTTCAAAATAGAGAGGATGCTTCAATTGTGCGCCTAGTTAGCCGGCTGGATATGAATACCTCAGGCCTTGTGACAATTGCAAAGAATCAATATGTTCATATGAGCCTATCCAAGGCTATGGCAGACGGAAGCTTCAAAAAGAAGTATCTTGCCCTTGTTAAAGGAAGACCCATGGAGGATGAAGGAACTATTGATCTGCCCATTTATAGGCCGGCAGAGGATTCAATAAAAAGAGTGGTGGATGAAAGAGGTCAGACGAGCATAACTCATTATAAGGTTCTGGAGAGCTCAGGAGCTATAACTCTTGTGGAGCTTACTCTAGAAACAGGAAGAACACACCAAATAAGAGTGCATCTAAGCCATATAGGTCATCCTATCTTAGGAGACACCCTCTATGGTCAGGAGGACAAAGAACTCATAGGAAGGCAGGCTCTCCATGCTTATTATGTAGAATTCCCTGATCCCAAAACCTCCCAGCTCATCACCATCACCAGCAGCCTGCCAGAAGATATGCACCGCTTAAAAAGTGGACTTAATTCATAACACCTTATTACTCGTGGACTCAATTCATAACACCGCTTAAAAAGTGGACTCAATTCATAACACCAAAAAAAGCACATTTAAGCCTTTTGAACTCTAAAGGTTAGAGAATATATTAACCCTCTAACTTTTAGAGTTCAATTTACATAGGCTAAGTAGTGCTTTTTATAGTTTAAAAATGATATTTATTTTTTCTTCTTCTCTTTCTAAAAATTCTTTTTCTGCGCCTCAAATTAATAAAACGAATTACAAAAAGCAGAAAAACAAGAAATATTATCGTTGCCACCCCATATAAAAGGAAGCTCTTAATTGAGCTTAGGGAGCTTATAATATTATCCTTTAAGGTCTTAGTTACTGGAACGGTGTAATCAGAACCGCTAATAAGACCAAGGGTACCAACATACTTTTCTTTAAGATATATTGATGATTCTAATAATTGCTCCCCTGCTTTGAAATTAGTACCACCGAGGGAAGCAGTGTCTGCTACAAATCTTTTGTTATTAAAAAGCTCTTTTGCTTCATCGGATTTTACTATGGTATATATATCTGTTGAAGCTAGTAAAGGTACTGTTGTATCGTTAAGCACAATTTCTGTTACCTCTTCATTTTTTTCATAAAGTTTTATGAGCTCAAAATTTTCATAGCCATATTCTAATAATGCTTTTGATTCAGGAAAATAAAAGGATTTGCCATCACCGTAAAGCATTGTGGTTATTAGAATTCTCCCATCTTTATCTGCTGCAGCTGCATAAGAATGCTTAGAATCTACCGTATAGCCTGTCTTGCCGGCTATGGCATAGGGATAGTAGCTAGCAGCGTAATCTAGTACCAGAGCATTCTTATTACCTATCCATTTAGGATTTGGATCTTTTTCTGTTGGGGGCATTTCATAATAGACAAGCTTTTCCCATTCTAAAAAACTATCATATTTGATAAGCTCCCTAAGGATTAGGGCTAAGTCTTTGGCAGTTGTATAATGATTTTTATCATATAGACCGCTGGGATTAACAAAATTAGTATTGGTGCAGCCTAACTCCTTAGCTCTTTTGTTCATCATTTTAACGAAGCCTTCTGTAGTACCACCAACATGCTCAGCAAGAGCTTCTGCACAGTCGTTACCAGAGGCAAGCATCAAAGCTATTAAAAGGTCCTTTACGGTATAGGTTTCCCCCGTTACTATACCTACAGCAGATCCATCAACATACGGTGGATTCTCTCCTACAGTAACCTTATCATTTATGTTTGAGTTCTCAAGTACTACAAGGGCTGTCATTATCTTTGTGGTTGATGCCGGTGGATATTTCTCATCGGCGTTTTTATCGTATAGAAGTTCCCCTGTCTCACCATCCATAAGGGCTGCTCCAGCAGCGTTGACCTGAGGAGCTGCGCTGTCAGCACTTGCCAGGTGAGTAAATGATAGTGTACTGATTACTAACACTAAAAAAAGCAATATTGTTCTTTTCATATCAAGCCTCCTACATCTACAAGAAAAATTATAACAAAAAATCCAGTGAACATCTATATATAGTTAATATATTGTCAATAATTGATAGTATAATATTTTATTTTATAGGAGGATTAAAGTATGAAGAAAAAAGAAAAGCTTATAGGCTCAGTAATAATCTGCATACTTATAGCAATTATAACTATTATCGGTTATGGAATGAATAGTAGGAGGGAAGCGCCTATTGACGAAGGAATATTTATAGAAGAGGATGATAAGTCTTCTGATGATTCTAATGATAAGTTAGCTTCAGAAAATAAAACAAGGAATATTCCTGTAGAGATTAAGGGTGAGGTAATAAAGCCTGATGTATATATCATAGAAGAGGGGACCATTGTTAAAGAGCTTATAACCATGGCAGGAGGTCTTACAGCTCTGGGAGACACATCAGGGATAAATCAGGCCCAGACCTTAAGAGAAGGAATGTGTATAGTAGTACCTAGTATAAATAGTTCTGCTTCAGTACCTACAGCTGGTAGCGTTCTCCCTACCCCAGGAGTTACCGATATTATAAATATAAATACAGCAACCCTTGCGGAATTAAATTCTCTTCCAGGCATTGGAGATGTTACAGCTCAAAGAATAATAGACTATAGAGAAGAGAAGGGTGGCTTTAAAAGTAAGGAGGAATTAAAGAATGTAGAACGGATAGGAGAGGGTACCTATAACAAGCTAAAGGATAAAATAGATATCCGATAGAGAGCTGTTAATAAAAAGTACATATTAAGTTCATATATGATTTGGATAAATTAGTTATTTGATAGACGGTAGTTGTTTGAAATTTCATATAAATAAGGTATAATATTATATATTTATCTATCAATGGTGGTTTGTTTCTTTGTGAAATCGCTACCATAGTATTTTAATATAGGCTATCTCTGTAACCATTGGTTGAATCAAATAACTATTAGGAGTGAATATGAAAATATGACCGTAACAATAAAGGAAGTAGCAGAAGCTGCTCAGGTTTCTCCTTCTACAGTATCTAGGGTACTAGCTGGAAATCCAAGAATCAGCGATGAAACTAAGAAAAAAGTAATGAAGGCTGTAAAAGTATTGAATTATCATCCTAACGCAATTGCTAGAAGTCTTGCAAATAAATCCACAAATACTCTGGGGGTAATCCTCCCAAGCAGTAATGAGGATTTATTTAGAAACCCATTCTTTATACAGGCTTTAACGGGCATAAGCATATATGCTAAAAAGGTTGGCTACTACATAATGTATACCTATAGCAGAAGTGAAGAGGAAGAAATTAATATAATTGATAATTACTATAATAGTAAGCTGGTGGATGGTATGATATTACTGACCTCCAGGCAAGAAGACAAGACTATAGAGCATATCAAAGAAATTGGATTACCCTTTGCGGTTATTGGAAAAACTGATGATATTGACCATGACCTATGGACAGATAATGATAATTTTAAAGCTATGAGAGAAGTAGTAAAGCATTTTATTGAGAAGGGTCATAGCAATATTGGATTTGTTGGAGGCCCTCTAAACATGAGAATGTCTAGGGATAGATTAGAAGGTTATATATCAGCATTACAGGAAAACAATATAGAAATAAAAAAAGAATACATAATAGAGATGCCTGAGTTTACTGAGGAATGTGGTTACAGTGCTTGTGAGAAGCTTATCTTAAATGAAGAATTATCTTGCATCGTTACTACAGACGATCTTTTAGCCTTTGGTGTACTAAAATATTTCAAGGAAAATAAAAGTAGAAGCATGACAGTATCGGGTTTTAATAATACACCTTTAGCTGAATATCAGTCTCCACCCTTAACCTCAGTAAATATAAATGCCCATGAGCTTGGTTATAATGCAGCAAAGCTTCTAATAGCTTCTTTAAAGGGTGATCTAGAGGAAAAGAATTATATTATTGTAGATACTGAA
>JAEXSY010000103.1 GCA_023440105.1 Bacillota bacterium | reverse complement strand
TGCCATAGATATGGAGGATTATTTATGGATAAGATTAATTTAGTCGATAAATTACGCACTAAAGCAAATATAAGCTATGAAGAAGCAAAGGTAGCTTTAGAGAATAATAATTGGGATATATTAGATGCAATGGTGTATTTAGAAGATACGGGAAGGGTGAAAAAGCCTTCTATCAGCGTATTTTACACCAATGAAGATAAAGAAAGCTACACAAGCTATGGTGAAGTAGCTAAGACAGATGAAAATAGAGATTATAGAGGTAATGAGAGCAAGAATGATTTTAACGGGATTTTTGAAGCAATAATTAAAGCCATAGATACCTGTAACAACATATTCATAGAGATAATAAGAAGAGACACCGTACTATTAAAGGTGCCGCTTACGGTATTAATACTGCTGTTTTTCTTTGCTTTCTGGATAATAATACCTTTAATGATTGTAGCATTATTTTTTGAAATAGAGTTTTTAATTGCTACTAATAGAGTTGATATAGGCAAGCTTAATGAGGTGAATAAGATATTTAGTAAAATGTCACAGGCTGCCCAGGACATAAAAGAGAAATTTAAAAAGGGGTAAAAGAGATGGTTAAGATTTTAATTGTTGAGGATGAGGAAAAAATAGCAAGGTTTATAGAGCTGGAATTAATTCATGAGGGTTATGAGGTTATTAAAGTAAACGATGGCAGGACAGGCCTTGAGTTAGCAGAAAAAGGAGCAGCTGATTTATTGATCCTGGATATTATGCTTCCGGAGCTTAACGGTCTTGAGGTATTAAGAAGACTTAGAAGGGTTTCTGATATTCCTGTTATAATGCTCACCGCAAGAGATGCTGTAATGGATAAGGTCTCAGGACTGGATGCAGGAGCCGATGATTATATAACAAAGCCCTTTGCAATAGAAGAGCTCCTTGCAAGGATAAGGACAGCACTGAAAAAGAGAGTTATACCAGAAAAAAGCGATGAAGGCCTCCTTTACTGTGGCTTATTAACCTTAGATAAGCTGAGGCATAAGGTAAGCTATGATGGAAATGTAATTGAATTAACCAATAGAGAATTCACCCTGCTGCAGGTATTGCTGGAAAATAAAAATATTGTACTATCAAGAGATGTCCTTATAGAAAAGGTATGCGGCTATGACTATGTTGGTGAAACAAATGTTATAGATGTGTATGTAAGATTCTTAAGAGCAAAGCTAGATGATGCCTTTAAGGTGAAAATAATTACTACGGTACGTGGTGTAGGATACGTGATAAAGGATGAGTAAAAATAACAAAAATATCACATCTATTGCTATACGGATAAATTCTGCCGCTGTCAGGGATTTATTCATTAACTTTCTTTTGATAGATATATTCCTTATATTTGTCTTACTAACCCTTTGGTGTATTGATGCTGAAAAGAGCTTTTATGGTGAGCTTGTGAGCTCTGCAAAAAGATCCTTTGATTTCTTTCCTATAGAAGCCTCCAGCTACAAGGTTATTTGGAATGATGGTAGGACAATGATCAAGGAAGCAGGCGAATTTTTGCAGGCTGTTAAAACCATAATGATAGTTATAGGAATCGTTGAAGGAGTATCATTATTAGAGCAAATAATATTTGGCACTGCAAAGATAAGAAAGTCTTTAAAGCCTCTAGATGAGATAGCAGAGGCAGCAAGCAGGCTCAGCAATATGGACTTTGATGAAGAAAAGTTCCACAGTCTTGAGGATGCTATATCTAAGATAAGTCCTGCAGCCTCCGATGAAAGAATTCATATCGATGACAGTGAGCTTAAAGGGCTAGAGGATGCGATAAATAAGCTATTAGATAGAATGAGGGATTCCTACAGGCAGCAGGCTAGATTTGTTTCCGATGCCTCCCATGAGCTGAGAACCCCTATTTCTGTGATTCAAGGCTATGCAAATATGCTGGACCGCTGGGGAAAGAATGATGAGAGCGTATTAGAAGAATCCATTGAAGCCATAAAGGTGGAAGCAGAAAACATGAAAACTCTAGTGGAGCAGCTGTTGTTTTTAGCTAGAGGTATTAACGGAAAAACTCAGCTTACCCTGAAGGAGTTTTCTCTTAATGATATGCTTCGTGAGGTTTTGGAAGAATCAAAGATGATAGATAACAACCATCTATATAACCTTATTGATTATGATAATATAACTGTTTATGGTGATATGGGTCTCCTTAAGCAGACAAGCAGAATATTAATTGAAAATGCAGCTAAGTATACGGAGACGGGAGAAGCTATAACTCTTAGAGTTGGCAAAAATGAAAAGGGTGAACCTTATTTTTCTGTTCAGGATAATGGAATAGGTATGGATGAAAAGGATGTACCTCATATCTTTGAACGGTTCTTCAGGGCAGATACTGCAAGAGTTAGGAAAAATGGTGGTACAGGCCTCGGACTATCCATAGCAAAATGGATTGTTGACAGCCATAAAGGCTATTTTAGTGTTCTCAGCAGAAAAGAAATAGGGACGAGAATAACAGTGTTTCTGCCAAAGGATGAGTAGGGTGGCAAGGAACTCCTAATTAGTAGAGAAGAATAGCAGCAATAAATATGAGAACATATGTTTGAGAATTTAAAAAGATGTTATAATTATAAGAGAAGATAAAATGGGGTGGTAAGCTTTGATATTGGATCGGAATATTTC
>JAEXSY010000059.1 GCA_023440105.1 Bacillota bacterium | reverse complement strand
CGGTGGAGGAGGAAGATATTCCTTTAATCATTCCCAGAGTCCAGAGGCTGCCTTTATGAATGCACCAGGACTTACGATAATAATGCCCTCCACTCCAAAGGATGCTAAGGGTCTCATGAAAGCAGCGATAAGAAGCAATAATCCAGTATTATTCTTTGAACAAAAATACCTTTATAAGACCTTAAAGGGAGAGGTTCCAGAGGGAGACTATGTAATACCAATAGGAAAGGGAGAAATAAAGAGAAGTGGCAGCGACGCTACTATTGTTGCTACCGGCTGGATGGTTCATAAGTCCTTAGAGGCCGCAGAGGTTCTTGCGAAAGAAGGAATTGAAGCAGAGGTTTTAGATCCAAGAACCTTAAAGCCCTTAGATGAGGAGCTGATATTGGAATCTGTGAAGAAGACCGGAAGACTGATTACTGTACATGAAGCCCCGCTTACCGGTGGCTTTGGAGGAGAGGTCAGTGCCATCGTTGGAGAGAAGGGCTTTAAGTACCTGAAGAGCCCAATAAAAAGAGTGGCAGCACCAGACATGATAATTCCTTTTGCTCCTAATTGTGAGGATGCCTTCTATCCAAGCGTAGAGGATATTGTAAAGGCAGTAAAGGAGACTGTTAGGTAGCAGGCAAAAGCTGGCAGAGATAATTGAGCTTTTACTTAATAGTACTCATTAATTGGGATAGAACATCTATAATTTATTTAAGGGGATGGTATATAATGAAATTTTTTATAGATACAGCAAATGTTGAAGACATAAAAAAAGCTAATAGTATGGGAATTATCTGTGGTGTTACTACTAATCCTTCTTTGATTGCAAAGGAAGGGAGAGATTTCGTGGAAGTTATAAAAGAGATTGCCTCTATCGTAGACGGACCTATAAGTGGAGAAGTTAAAGCAACAACGATGGATGCAGAAGGAATGATTGCTGAGGGCAGAGCTATAGCAAGCATTCATCCAAATATGGTGGTAAAAATACCAATGACTGTAGAAGGGCTTAAAGCTGTAAAAGTACTATCTTCAGAAGGAATAAAGACTAACGTTACTTTGATTTTCAACCCAAATCAAGCTCTTCTTGCTGCAAAGGCTGGTGCAAGTTATGTTTCACCATTTGTAGGCAGATTAGATGATATATCTACCTCGGGGGTAGAGTTAATTAAAACTATATCTGAGATATTTAAGAAGCATAATATTAAAACAGAAATAATTGCTGCAAGCATAAGAAATGTGACACATATTACTGAAAGTGCTCTTGCTGGAGCGGATATAGCTACCGTTCCATATAATGTTCTTGTCAACTGCACTAAGCATCCTTTAACTGACTCAGGAATAAAAAAGTTTCAAGAAGATTATAAGGCAGTTTTTGGTGAGTAATACAGAATAATTTGAGATTAAAAAATTGTTTATAATAATACCTTCATTTGAACTTAGGTATTAACCTAAGAGAGGTGGAGGTGTTTTATCTTAAAGATTAATATAATGAAAGGTAGGATGAAAAAATGAATAATGTTGATAAATTGGCAGTTGATACTATCAGGGTGCTTTCAGCAGAGGCTATTGAAAGAGCTAAATCAGGGCATCCTGGACTTCCTTTAGGCTGTGCTCCTATGGCATATACATTATGGTCGAAGTTTTTAAAGCACAATCCGGCAAATTCTAAATGGGATAATAGGGATAGGTTTGTTCTTTCTGCTGGTCATGGGTCTATGCTTATCTATTCACTTTTACATCTTTTTGGATACGATCTTACTATGGAAGATATTAAGAGCTTTAGACAACTTGGTAGCAGAGCTCCAGGGCATCCAGAATATGGTCACACTGATGGAGTCGAAACTACTACAGGGCCTTTAGGTCAGGGGATAGCAAATGCAGTGGGGATGGCGATTGCAGAAGCATATCTAGCAGAGAAGTTTAACAGAGAGAATTTTAATATTGTAGATCATTATACCTATGCCATTGCCGGAGACGGATGTCTTATGGAAGGAATCTCTGGTGAAGCTAGCTCTCTGGCAGGAACCTTAGGGCTAGGAAAGCTTATTATCCTATATGACTCTAACAGTATTTCTATAGAAGGAAATACCTCGATAGCTTTTAGAGAGGATGTTGCCAAGAGATATGAATCCTACGGATGGCAGGTAATTAAAGTAGATGATGGAAATGATATGGATGCTGTAACACTAGCTATAGAAAAGGCAAAAAAGGAAGATAAAAAACCAACTCTTATACAGGTTACAAACATTATCGGTTATGGAGTGCCAAAAAAACAGGGAAAAGCTTCAGCTCATGGTGAGCCTTTAGGTGAAGAAAATATAAAAGAGCTTAAGGATAATATCCACTGGGATTTGGATGAATTTACAGTTCCAGAAGAAGTTTTAGAAGAAATGAAAGAATATAGAAAAAAAGCTCAAAAGACCGAAGATAATTGGAGGCAAATGTTCCAAGACTACAAGGAAAGATATCCAGATTTAGCGGAGGAATATGAAAAGTGGTTTAAAAATGATCCTCCTATGAAAGAGTTAGATTCTGAAGAATTCTGGACCTTCGATAAAACTATGGCTACTAGAGAATCCTCAGGAATATTAATAAACAGACTTGCTAATTTGGTTCCAAACCTAATAGGAGGCTCTGCTGATTTAGCCCCTTCAAACAAAACTTATATGAAGGATAAAGGAGATTTCTCTGCGGAAAACAGGAAAGGTGCAAATCTTCATTATGGTGTTAGAGAGCATGCTATGGCAGCAATAGGTAATGGGATATGTCTTCATGGCGGACTCAGGACCTTTGTTTCAACATTCTTTGTGTTTAGTGACTACATGAAGGGGGCAATGAGAATCTCTGCTCTTATGGAAGTCCCTCTCACATATGTACTTACCCATGATAGCATAGGTGTAGGAGAAGATGGACCAACTCATCAGCCAATAGAACAGCTCCCAGCTTTAAGGAGTATACCAAATATGACCGTATTTAGGCCATGTGATTCAAAGGAAACGGCAGCTGGCTGGTATCTTGCCATGACAAAGAGTGATGGCCCTGTATCATTAGTGCTTACAAGGCAGAAGCTTCCGATATATGAGGAGACAGGAAAGGCTGCTCTAAAAGGAGCTTATGTATTAAAATATGGAAGCAAAGAAACTCCAGACATAATTCTTATGGCATCAGGTTCTGAGGTAGAGCTTATATATAAGGCAGCTACCGAACTTGAGAAAAAAGGTATATCTGCAAGAGTTGTTAGCATGCCTTCAATGGAGCTATTTAATGCTCAGGATGTTGAGTACAAAGAACGCGTTCTCCCAAGCTCCGTGAAAAAGAGACTGGCTGTTGAAGCTGGAAGCTCTATGGGTTGGTATAGATATATAGGACTTGATGGCGACATAATAGCCCTTGATCATTTTGGTGCTTCAGGTAAGGCAGAAGATATATTCAAGGAATATGGATTTACAACAGAAAATGTAGTACATAAAGCTGAAAATTTGCTTCGATAATATATAAAGAAAATTAACGGTATTAAAATACCTTCATCGAAACTCAGGTGTTATTCCAAGTTTTGATGAAGGTTTTTTAAGTATGTTATGAACCTACTATAACGGTATATCCTGTAAGTTTATTTAGCATATCTGACACCAAGGATATTTTTTCCTCCGTGGGAGGGGCTAAGCTTTCTAAGAGATAAGACCTGTTTAAAAGGCGATACTTATTTATACCGTATTTGTGGTAGGGAAGAAGACCTATCCTTTCTATTCTATTTAAGGAAGCGATGAATTTGCCAAAGGATGCTATCTCATCTTCACTATCATTAATTCCAGGTATTAGAGGTATTCTTACTGTTATACCTTTCCGGATAGAAGTAATTCTTTTAAGGTTTTCAAGGATTAACTTATTATCTTTGTTTGTATATTTTTTATGAAGGGAAGGATTTATGAACTTTAAGTCATAATAAAGCTTATCTGCTTCCAAGGCGACATTTTTAAAGGTTTCCCATGAGGTACAACCAGCAGTCTCTAACAGAGTTTTAATTCCATTAGACTTAGCTTTTACAATAAGCTCCTTAGAAAATTCAGATTGAAGAGTAGGTTCTCCTCCGGTGATGGTAAGTCCCCCGCCAGAGCGCTCATAGAAGACCTTATCCTTTAAAACTTCCTTTAAGACCTCCTCTGTGGTCATTATCTCACCGAAGGATTTTGCTGCTCCGGCAGGGCATGCTACTCTACAGTCGTCACAGCCGATGCATTTATCTCTATTAATTATAAGCCTTTCTTCTTTAGTGGATTCTTGAAAGTCAATAGTAATGGCTTTAGTCCTGCATACCTCTATGCACTTGTGACATCTACGGCAAAGTGCATTATCTATATAAAATTCTAAACTGCTCTTTTGAGACTCTGGATTTGAGCACCAGAGGCAGGATAGGGGACAGCCCTTAAGAAAAACTGCTGTCCGTATTCCTGGTCCATCTTCAGTGCAGTATCTTTGTATATTAAATACTTTTCCTTTAATCATCATTATCTTCCTTACATCCTTTGGAATTCTGTTCTTCCGATAACGTCCTCCTGAACCTCACGGCTTAAATCAACGAAGTAAGCACTGAAGCCGCTTACCCTTACCAGAAGATTTTTATACCTCTCAGGGTGCTTCTGAGCCTCTAGAAGAGTTTCCTTTGAAACTATGTTAAATTGAACGTGAAGACCTCCTAAATCTAATAGATATGTCTTAACATAATTAGCAAAAGCTTCTCTTTGATAATCCTCTATTAAGGAGCTGGGGATGAATTTTTGGTTTAATATGCAGCCTTCTCCTGCCCGTATAAGATTAAGTCTGCCAGAGGATTTCATTACAGCTGTAGGTCCCATAACATCACAGCAATGAGTAGGAGATATTCCATCGGCAAAGGACTCAAAGGCTAATCTTCCATCAGGTGTAGCCCCGGTTCTCCTACCATAGGAAACACTTTTGGTAACAGTGACATAGCCTAGGCAAATCTTTGAGTTGTGGTGGCCTCTTAGCTTATCTGCTGTATCATATAAAATATTTGCTATTTTTTCTCCTAATTCATCTACCTCTTCTATATCATTTCCGTACTTGGGCAGTGACTTTATTTTTCTTAAAAGAAGCTCATATCCTTTAAAGTTGGAAGCAAGAGCATCCTTAAGCTCACTGAAGGATAATTCCTTATCCTCAAAAACAAGCTTTTTAATAGTATATAAGGAATCTATAACATTAGCCATTCCAGTGATGGTAAAGCTGCTCCAGCTATATTTTGCTCCTCCCTGTGTAAAATCTTTTCCTTTAGAAATACAATTAGGAAATATAGTGGAAAGATAAATGTGAGGCATCTCCTCTTGTAAAAATTTATGAGTGATGTTTTTTTGAATTCCTACTAGTCTTTCTAAGGTATAGGAAAATTCCTTTTCAAAGGATTTAAGAAAATCTTCAAAGGTATTTAAATCCTCAGGCTTTGCTGCTGGTATACCACAGGTACATTTCTTAACGGGATCATAACCATTATATATTGTAAGCTCTAATACCTTAGGGAGATTAATATGTCCACTCTTATAGCGCCCCCAGCCTCCTACAACGCATGGCTCAACACAACCTATGATGGCGTAATCCTTAGCATCCTCTAATGATACGCCCAGGTTATTCAGGGAGGCTGTAATGGTAGGGTCGCTGACGAATTGAGGCTTACCGCCACCGGTGGACAATACCTCTGCAGCCTTTTTCAAAAGGTCTATAGGGGTGCTTTCTGCTACCCTTAAGGAAAATTGGGGCTCCTTAAGGCCTAGCCTACCCTGTGACTCTAAGCACATGTATGATAGGTCGTTTGTAGCATCCTTGTTATCCTTGTCTACTCCTCCTATGGTGATGTTTTGATTCATTATATAGCCAGACCAAAGCTTTGCTGCAGTAGTACCTCTGTATTTTAATAAATGATTGGTTTTAATCCAAAAGCAATCTAAAAGCTCCTGAAGCTCTTCTTTTTTTGCTCCCTTTCTTAAGCTAGCCTGGTAATATGGATACATATATTGATCGAATCTACCAAAGGACACCCCTGTTCCGTCAGACTCAATTTGGATTACCATATGGCTGAGCCACAGAGCTTGAAGTGCTTCATGAAAATCCTCTGCAGGAGAAGCAGGAACCTTTCTACATATAGCTGAAATCTTTAAAAGCTCTTCCTTTCTTTTTGGATTTCTTTCCTTGTAAGCTATGGCTTTAGCAAGTTCTGAGTATCTGAGAGAATAATCCATGATTGCCTTACAGACAATAGAGGCAGCTTTCCAGAAATTCTTCTGCTCCTCAGTTCCTGTATTTGATAAAAGGTTGTTATCTACTTCTTCTTTTATTCCTTTAAAGCCCTTTTCGAGGATAAGCTTGTAATCAGCCAGACAATGACCATAACCCACGTCTTTTTGTATAAAGAAAACTCCAGAATCTAAAAGGGTACTGTCTTCTTTTGAAAGAGCTTTTGTTATTTTTTCGTTGATGGTTTTCCCCTGCCAGAAGGAGGTAAGGGTTTTAATATCCTTTTTCGTTTCCTCTGTTATAAGAAATTTATCCTGATCCCTTGTGCTTAAGGTATCCAGCTCTTCTTCTATGAGTTTTGCTCCGTTTTCTGGAAGAAAAACCTGCGCCACATTCAAGGTATCACTAATAAGTCCTACGA
>JAEXSY010000053.1 GCA_023440105.1 Bacillota bacterium | reverse complement strand
CCTTAGAACCTAGACCAAATCTTCCACCTACTATTAAAGGTGCATTTGCCTTTCCGTAGAAAGCATTTCTTACATCTAAGTATAGAGGTTCTCCCTCAGCTCCAGACTCCTTAGTCTTATCTAGAACTGCTATCTTCTTAACTGTTGCAGGGATAGCAGCTAATAATCTCTCTGAGGAGAATGGTCTGTAAAGTCTTACCTTAACTACACCAACCTTCTCTCCTTGGGCATTTAAGTAATCTACTGTTTCCTCAGCTACATCTGTTACGGAACCCATAGCAATAAGCACTCTGTCAGCATCAGGTGCTCCATAGTAATCAAAGCAGTGATACTGTCTTCCTGTAAGCTTAGTTATTTCAGCCATGTAGCCTTCAACTATATCTGGAACTGCAGTATAGAAATTATTAACGGATTCTCTTTCCTGGAAGTATATATCAGCATTTTGAGCTGTACCTCTTGTTACTGGGTGATTAGGATTTAAAGCTCTTTCTCTGAAGGCTTTAACAGCATCCATATCTACTAGCTTAGCCAGCTCATCATATTCAAGCACTTCTATCTTCTGTATCTCATGGGAGGTTCTGAAGCCATCAAAGAAGCTTACAAAAGGAACTCTTGACTTAATAGCAGATAAATGGGCCACTGCAGATAAGTCCATAACCTCCTGAACAGAGCCCTCTGCCAGCATTGCAAAGCCTGTCTGTCTTGCCGCCATAACATCCTGATGATCTCCAAAGATATTTAAGGATGAAGTAGCTAAAGCTCTTGCAGATACATGGAATACTCCAGGCAAAAGCTCTCCAGCTATCTTATACATGTTAGGTATCATTAATAGTAACCCTTGTGAAGCAGTATAGGTAGTAGTTAATGCTCCTGCTTGAAGAGAGCCGTGAACTGCACCTGCTGCTCCTGCCTCAGACTGCATCTCCATAACTCTAACAGGCTGTCCAAATATGTTTTTTCTTCCCTGTGCTACCCATTCATCTACGTGTTCTGCCATGGGTGAAGATGGGGTAATTGGATATATTGCAGTAACCTCTGTAAATGCGTAGGATACATGAGCTGCTGCAGTATTTCCATCCATGGTTTTCATTTTTCTCATAGTTTGACCTCACTTTCCTTATAAAAACTTAATCGTTGTTTACTACTAGCACACACTTTTTTGACCTATATCTCAAATCAACACATATTCTATTATACTACTTATTTCGCAAAATTTTAACTTTATATTTAATTTTAATTGTTTAAATGTCAAAAATATTTTATATTATATACAAATATATGTATTTTAAAACTGTTATCGACAATAAAGTTGTGTTAGAATTATTTTGTAGACTTTACTTTTGATTAGAAAACCAAAAGAGTCTCTCATCAATCTTTTGGTTTTCTAATCTTTTTTGTTTATATCTAAAGGTAATGGTGAGAAAATGTTCTATAAAACCATATGCTATGTAATGATACCTATAAAAAAAGCTATTCTAATGAATGAACACATCTTAATTATCCCTAGTAAAAATGATATATGACTAGTTAATGTAGTTTACTAATAATCATAAAAAAATAACTACTGCAGTATTATCATAGCAGTAGTTATCATAAAAATGCATTTACTTCAGCACCTTAGCTGCTTCCTCAGCACTTAAAACCTTACCGAAGGATACAACTTTTCCATCTACCACAAGAGCAGGAGTAGTCATAACTCCATAAGCTGCGATTTCAGAAAAATCAGTTACATGGTCTATGGTTGTATCCATTCCCAGCTTTTCAAGAGCTTCTTTAACATTTTCTTCCAATGCGTTGCATTTTGCACATCCTGTTCCCAGAACTTTAACTCTTGAGCCGCTCACCATTGCTTCCTTTGCTTTAACTATGCTCTGGTCATTAAAACTTCCTCCGCAGCAGCTCTTTACTCTTGCTTTTACCTCTTTCTTTTTTCCAATTCCAAATAAAGCCATAGTTTGTTCTCCTCTCTCATTTTAAAATTATGAACCTTAAATCATGATGCCGCTTGGACAATTAAAATAAAAATTGCAATCCATTAAACAAGTATCCAATTATTATAATACCAACAGAAACAATTCCCACAAATACTCCGAGTAGCTTAGGCTTAACTGCCTTTTTTAACATGATAATAGAGGGTAGTGATAATGCTGTAACAGCCATCATAAAACTTAGTATTGTTCCCAATCCCACTCCTTTAAAATAAAGTGCCTCAGCGATAGGTAATGTACCAAAAATATCAGCATACATTGGAATACCTACAACGGTAGCTAGTATCACGGAAAACGGGTTATTACTGCCTAGTATTCTCTGTATGAAGCTCTCTGGTATAACATTATGAATCATGGCTCCAATCCCTACACCAATAATAACATACCAAAATACCTTCTTAACAGTTTCATAAACCTGTTCCCTAGCATATTCTATTCTTTCTCTCTTTGTAAGGTCTGGTGATTCAATTTCAATGCTATTGGCTTCTCTTACAAACTTTTCAACATACCTTTCCATCCCTAGTTTTTCAATTATAGTACCGCCAGTAACAGCAAGAGCAAGTCCAACAATTACGTAGGCAACAGCTACTTTAGCTCCAAAAATGCTCATTAGTAGTATTAAGGAGCCTAAATCTACTAATGGTGAAGATATTAAAAACGAAAAGGTAACACCAACTGGTAAACCAGCACTAGAGAAACCCATAAACAGCGGTATCGATGAGCAGCTACAAAATGGGGTCACTGTACCTAAAAGTGCTGCTATTGTATTTGCAGTAATACCGTGGAACCTTCCAAGGATTTTCTTTGTTCTTTCCGGTGGAAAATAACTCTGTATATATGAAATAATAAAAATCAGTATAGATAGGAGAACAAATATTTTAATAGTATCATAAATAAAAAACTGTATACTTCCTCCTATTGTTCTTGACGTATCTAATCCAATTGCCTGAAGTAAATATCCAAGCAATTCATTAAGCCATTTCATTCCTAAAATCTGTTCCTGAAAAAAATTCCAAATAAACATTTCTATCTCTCCTTATATCTACGCATGTGCATATATCGATATATTGTATTTAATTATTGCCACCTTAAAGGTAGCAATATACTATGGCTTACAGCTACAAGTACTATCCAACATACTTTCACCTTCATAGCCTTCAACCCAATTCTTTAACAGCTTAAAACCCTCCTGAGAAACGGAATAATGCATCCATTTTCCTTCCTTACGGGTTTCCTCAAGACCTGATTCTGATAGTATCTTCATATGATGTGATAAGGTTGATTGTCCTATATTCAGTTCCTCCAAAAGCTTACAGGCACACATTTCCCCTGTCTTTAAAAGCTCCAAAATTAAAAGTCTGTTTTCATCACTAAGAGCTTTAAACATCTTAGCTCTGTTTTTTATATTATCCTCCAATAGATTCACCTCATATAATTGAAGTTCTATATCTTTTACATATCGATATTCTTCGATATGTCTATATTATATTCTTTATACAACTATATATCAAGGCATCTTTTAAAAAAATCTATAGATATAAAGAAATGGTGAGACTATTGTCCACACCATTCTCAATAATTTTATGATCACTTATTACTTTAAACTTCTTTTCTAATTTTTACTTTAAGCTATTAGCCGCATGCTCCCCTGCAATTCTTCCGCTAGTTAATGCAAACTGAACAGCACTACCAGTCATATATACCTGATTATAGAGTATCTTATTTGCGTTTTCTCCAACGGCATAAAGGTTATTGATTATTGAGCCATCTTCCTTTAACACCTGGAAGCTATCATTGGTTTTAACTCCCGCAAAGGTTCCCATAGTTTTAGGATAAAGCTTTACTGCATAATATGGAGCATTTTCAACTGCTACAAGATACTCCTTGCTCTTGCCCATAGCGTCTTTTCCACTCTTAGCTCCTTCATTATATCCTTCTATTGTTTTAACGAAGGTTTCTGCTGGCACTTCCATGGCCTTTGCTAAAGCTTCGAAGGTATCAGCCTTAACAACCTCTCCTGAGGATAGTTGCTCCTCTAGAGCCTTAACTAAAGCTTCATTAGCCTGTGAAGAATCTATTATAGCAAAGGTTTCATCCTGCTCCATAAGCTTATTGCTTGCTATAGCATAATGAATCTGCTCGTTAGTGAAACGTTCACCATTCCCATTTACATAAACCTTAGCCCAGTCCATCATTAAGGAAGCAGTGCCTTCAACCTTACTTGCTACTCCAAGTCCTATAACCCATGGCTCCTCATAAAGGGCAGCCCCTATCTCTTCTGCCATAATCATTCCATCACCGGTGCTTCCAGCAGCTGCTGCACTGAGCTCTGCAGTCCCTGCGGCTTCAGGAATAAATCTTTCTAAAAGCTCTTCATTTTTAGCATAGCCTCCGGCAGCAAGAATAACCTTATCAGCATAGACTATTAATTTACCATTCTTTCCTTCTGAAATGACTCCTGTTACATTACCCTCTTCATCTACAATCAACTCAGTAGCAGGTGTCTCAGTTAATATTTTAACTCCTTGTCCGATGACAAAGCTCTCCATATTTTGAGTTAGGGTAGTGCCACCCTTAGTAGTTTTGTCACTGAAAGGGTTATGAAGTCTCTCTGCAGGATCCATACCAAAACCTGCTATAGAAACATATTTATGTCCAACATAATCCACAAGCCATTCTGTGGTTTTAACAGCCTCATCCATAAACTTATCTACAAAGCTATAGTCAGGATATTTGCTGTCAGTATTGCTAGTAGCTTGCCTTTCTTTCCATAAGGTCATCCAGGATTCCTTGCTGTCCTCTATTCCTTTCTCCTTCTGGAACTTAGTTCCTGTAGCACTTATGCTTCCACCAGAAAGAGCTGTAGATCCACCTATGGTTGCTTGCTTTTCTAGCACTATTACCTCAGCGCCATTTTGACGAGCGGAAGTAGCTGCAGAGAGTCCCGCACCACCAGCTCCTATGATAACTACATCAGTGGTTATTTCTTCTACCTTCTGATTCTTATCCACAGAGCCTGTCTTTGCCTTTAAGGCTGCCACATCACCACCTGCCTGCTTCACACAGTCTTCAATGGCAGCTAGCATTGCATTAGAACTTACAGTAGCCCCTGATACCGTATCCACCGCTAAGGTTTGCCCTTCCACTACTTCTTTAGAAATCCTTTCCATAGCAACATCTCCAAGACCAGCTGATTCAGAGTGCTCTAAAGTCTTAACCTCTAAAATAGCATCCTTATCGAACTTAACCTCTATTTCAATGTCCCCATTGTGTCCCTTCTTAGTTGCCTTATAACTCCCAGCCTTATAAGCTCCTTCAGAGCCACTCTGCGAGCAGGCTGCAACACCTATAGTCATAAAGACGCAAATTAGAGCACAGAATATTTTCCTTGATAGATTTTTCAAAATAATACCCCCCTTATATTTTTATAAAGTCAATTGCTTCTGCAGTAATTTTAGCTAGTATCGTTAGTTTTTTAACTATCAATGTCAGTTTCATTTTAATTTGTGGACTTAACCCTATGTCAACAATCCATTTTAGTTAATTTTATATCAAAATAATTAAAAACCTTGGGTTAACCCAAGGTTTTTTGTAAGGCAGTGTCAGGTGGTGTCAGGTGAATGGCACCATAGAAGTGAGAAAGTGTTCGCCTTTAGGGCGAACTGAGCTTTCTGCCTGCAAAGGCGAACTGAGGTTGAATGTTGTCCATATCTACAGGCAAGTCTATTAGGTTAAGCTCTTGTATATTTCGAGATGCTATTATATTTAAAATATCTTCTCTGTTTTCTGCCTTTCTTTGTGGATTGCTATATGAATATATTCCACCAAGAAAGCCTTTTTCTTTTATAAAGGGTTCTATAATGTCTATCAGCCACCGCTCATGTTCTTCCTTGTAATGCTTGGTCATATTATAATCAATAATTATATCTATAGAGGCTTTTTTAAGGGGTATGCTGTGAAGGTCACAGCAGAGGAAAAGAAATTTTTTATTGTGGTAATAACTCTCTAGATTTTTCTTTATCTGCTTAACCCTCTCTAAGTCATAGTCAACTAGTATATATACAACATCTCCCGGGAGATAGTTAATGTATTGAAGGAGAAAAAATCCTACACAATTATTAAGCTCCATAATATATTCTGAGCCATCATGATATTTGATTAATAGCTCAATCAATTTAGTCATTCCTTTGTGAAGGTAATTGATTTGATCCATGGAGGCAGTTTCTAAATACTCTTCTTTTGAAGGCATAGGCCTGCCATTCATCAGCTTAGTTCTGTTAGCTCTAGGATCAATAAATATACCTTCTCTGATTTCACTGAAATAACCACAGGAACAGGATACCTCACTGTCTATAACCATATTGCTTTCTATATACCCTTGAGAAATATTAAGAGCTTTATAGCAGCTTGGACATCTTAGAAGATTTAGTGAATTTATAGGAACCCCTGTTATTTTATTATGTCTGGCTTCCTCTTTAAGTAATTTTTCTATACTTTTATTTAAGGATGAATATATATTACTAAGCTTTTCTATCTCCTGAGATACACGTTCCTTCTTCTCTTCTAAAAGAGATAAAAATAATCTTCTAGATACTTCTGTACTGGTGCCTCCAATTCTTTGAAAAGAAAATATCCTCTGTATTTCTGAAAGAGAAAACCCCAGCTCCTTAAGCTTTTTTATTTTTTCTAAATTAGCACTGTCTATTTCACTAAAATAATATTGTGAGTCCTTTTTACTTGGAACTAACAGCCCTTTTTCCATATAAAATCTTATAGTGTCTAAGGTAACATCATGTTTCTTTGCAAATTTACCTATCTTCAATCAATTCACCACTCTTCACAATATATTTTACAGCTTGAATTTCATTCTTCTGCAGCAAATAACTAACTACGGTCATTTTATCATATTCTTCAATAATAAGCTAAATCTTACAGAACAACATATATATTAAAAGAATGACCTTATGGGCGCTTATAAATATTGATTCTTTATAAAAATAAAAATGACCGCAACCATACTGTATAAGCTGGTTACGATCATATTCTAGGAAGCATAGCTTTTCTTCTAAGGAAAGCTCCCTTTTAAATTTTTTTATTCAGTTGAAAATCACTTTACTCCACAGAATCTGCAGGTATCTTCTCATCTTTTTGAGCTACTGTAAGCTTATTGTTAATAGATACTACATTCTTAACTAAGAGAATTGTCATCATTAACAGCTCATAGGTTACCCTTATAATAATTGGTCCAAGAACCATTATTATAACACCCTGTAAGAAAGTACTCTCATTATAGTAATAGTAGTCATTTCTAGCAAATATCATAAAGAAACCAATAAACACACAAATACAGGTGGCCAGTGCATATAATACCTTAACTATTTTTTCTAATAATAAGTCCTTAAAATTAAAAATATTATGAAGAACTAATAAGAATCCACTTAAGGATTGTCCCTTACTTTCAGGAACAACGAATACACATAATAAGATTGCAGCAACTATTCCAAAAAATACGCCTGCACTCACGGCGGTTGATAAATCCATATAATTTCCTCCTTTTAATAAGAATAGAAGTATTATATCAAATATTAAAAATTTATTCATTAATTATGCACATTTTATTAACTATATATAAGCTTACTAACTACCCAAAATAATAAAAATACCTTATTTTTCAAAAACTATATACAATTCCTAAAATATCATTTATAAT
>JAEXSY010000465.1 GCA_023440105.1 Bacillota bacterium | reverse complement strand
TATTTTAATAATTATTCAGCTAATTGTTCTCCCTGCTTTCCTTCGATAACAGCATCAGAGATTTTTGCAGTTATTAACTTAACAGCTCTGATAGCATCGTCATTTCCAGGAATAACATAATCAACTTCATCTGGGTCACAGTTAGTATCTACAATAGCTACTACTGGTATTCCTAGAATTTTTGCTTCGGATATAGCATTCTTTTCTTTTCTTGGGTCTACAACGAATAAAGCACCAATGCTTTCAGCATCCATTGACTTGATTCCACCTAAGTTTTTCTCAAGCTTTTCTTTTTCATTTCTTAGCTTAATAACTTCTTTCTTTGGAAGAACCTCAAAAGTTCCGTCTTCTTCCATTCTTTCAAGCTCTTCAAGTCTTTGAATTCTTGTCTTAATAGTTGAGAAGTTAGTAAGCATTCCGCCTAACCATCTATTGTTAACAAAGTGCATTCCTGATCTTGCTGCTTCTTCAGAGATAGCTTCTTGAGCTTGCTTCTTAGTTCCTACAAAAAGAATATCCTTTCCTTCTTCAGAAACACTCTTAACGAAGTTGTAAGCATCGTCTACCTTTTTTACTGTTTTTTGAAGATCGATTATATATATACCGTTTCTTTCAGTAAATATATAAGGAGCCATTTTAGGGTTCCATCTTCTTGTTTGATGTCCAAAATGAACACCAGCTTCTAATAACTGTTTCATTGATATAACTGACATTTAATTACCTCCTGGTTTTTCCTCCACTCTTATCATATTTATAAAAGACCTGACCTACAAGCACCTTTTTATAAATTAAAGAGTGTGTGTATTTTCTTACCTATAGTAGTATAGCATAAGCCTTATATTCTATCAATAATTATTTCTTAAGGTTTTTAAATTATTTATATTAGATATAACTTACTTTTTAGCATAGCAGTAAGATTATAATATCTTGCTCTGCTCTACAGTATTTATTATCTTATATATTTCCTTTAGATTATTGACAAAAAAATAAAGGATTTAATCCTTTATTTTTTATCTCATCTTCTTAAGTTCATCAAGAAGCTTTTCATTTAATATTTTTATGTGAGTGCCTTTCATTCCTAAAGAACGAGATTCAATTACTCCAGCACTTTCGAACTTTCTTAAAGCATTAACAATCACAGATCTAGTAATACCAACTTTATCAGCTATCTTTGATGCTACTAACAGCCCTTCTGTACCATCTAATTCATCAAATATATGTTCAACAGCTTCTAATTCAGAATAGGATAGAGTGCCAATTGCAAGCTGAACTACAGCTTTCTTTCTTGCTTCTTCCTCTACCTCTCCCTGCTTAGATCTAAGTACCTCTAAGCCAACTACTGTAGCACTATATTCTATAAGAACCAAATCGTCGTCGGTAAATTTCTCGTTGAGTCTAGTTAATAATAAGGTTCCTTGTCTTTCTCTCATTCCCATAATAGGCACAATAGTTGAATAAGTAACTATAGAATCATCTTTTTTATCATCAGATAATATTAATTCATTATCTGATGTTAAATTTGCCATAGTATCATGAACGTTTAAGAGTTTATTATTGTATTCCTCAGAAAATCTACCCTGCTGAACCGCATTTTCCTTTATAGCATCACTTTCGTAGTAGGATTGAAAGTTATATCCTAAAATTTTTCCTCTTCTACTTACTATATATGCATTACAGGATAATACATCGCTTAAAAGTTTGCAGATATCTACAAAATCTACTGGGTCTGTACCTGATTTCTGTAATATTTTGTTGAGCATTCTAGTTTTGTTAAGTAAAGTAGACATTACATATCCTCCTCGTGGGTACATATATTATTTACTAAAGTAAAGAATATTAACAATTGTTATAATATTTTTAATACTTGTCAATTACATATAATAACATAATTACAACAATATTTCAATAGCTTTTAATTTTTCGACAGCTGATGGTTTTAAAAATGTCATAAAATAATTATTTATCGCTTGCAATGCTTTTACATTCATCATTGGAACACTGATAATATTCTCCTTTGGCTTTGCTATATTTAGAATACATCATAGATCCACATTTATCACATTTTTTATTAGTAGGTTGATACCAGCTTACAAATTTACATTCGGGATAATTTGAACAACCAAAAAACTTCTTTCCCTTTTTACTTCTTTTTACAAGAACATTTCCTCCACAATCAGGGCACTTAGCATCTATTTCTTCTACAATTGGTTTTGTGTTTTTACATTCAGGATAGCCAGGGCACGCAAGAAAGTCACCATATCTGCCATGCTTAATCACCATAAGCTTTCCGCATTTATCACAGGGTACATCGGAAACCTTATCTTCAATTGTAACCTTTGATACTTCCTTTTCTGCAATTGCTAAAGATTCTTTTAGAGGCTTGAAGAATATATCCACCACATCAGTCCATTTTTCTTTGCCTTCTTCAATATCATCCAGTTTATTTTCCATTTCTGCAGTGAACTCTACATCTGCTATCTGCTTAAAATAATCTTCCATTATATTGTTGACTATTTCTCCAAGCTCTGTAGAAATTAAACTCTTCTTTTCCCTTTTTACATACTTTCTATCCAATAGGGTTGAAATAGTAGGAACATAGGTACTTGGACGACCTATACCTTTTTCCTCCATAAGCTTTACAAAACTAGCTTCAGTAAAACGAGCTGGAGGTTGAGTAAAGTGCTGGCTTTTATTGATAGATACCTTTTCTAAATTATCCTTTTCTTCAAGCTTTGGAAACTTAGAATTTTCTTCATCATCATCATTTATATATTCATAGACTGCCATAAAGCCATCAAACTTCACAGAAGAACCAGAAGCCCTAAAAAGGTAATCCCCATTTTTAATATCTACCGTCGTAGTATCAATTAATGCAGAGGCCATTTGGCTAGCGGTAAATCTATTCCATATAAGGGTATATAACTTATATTGGTCTGAGGCTAAGGTTTCTTTAGCAATCTGCGGTGTAATATCAATGTTTGAAGGTCTAATTGCTTCATGAGCATCTTGAATATTCTTTTTACTCTTATATTGCCTAGGTTTTTCAGGAATTTACATAGAACCATATTTTCTTTCAATATAATTAGATGCCATATTTTGAGCTTCATCTGAAATTCTTACAGAATCAGTTCTCATATAGGTTATAAGCCCCACTGTTCCATGACCTTTAACTTCTACACCTTCATAGAGCTGTTGTGCTACAGACATAGTCTTTTTTGTTGAAAAGTTTAATCTTCTATAAGCATCTTGCTGAAGTGTGCTAGTAGTAAAGGGTGGTAATGGATTTCTAACTTTAGTAGAGTATTTTATATTATCTACTGTAAAACTACCACCTTGAAGTGCTTGTGTAATTTTTTCAGCCTGTTCCTCTGAAGATATCTCGATTTTTTTGTCATTGTGGCTGTGCAGCTTAACTGTAAATTTACTCTTATCCTTTTTAAGTGTACATTCAATTGTCCAGTACTCTTTTGGTTCAAAAGCATTAATTTCTTTTTCTCTGTCACAGATGAGCTTTAAAGCAGCAGACTGGACCCTACCAGCACTTAAACCCCATTTTACATTTTTCCATAGGATAGGACTAATTTCATACCCCACTAATCTATCAACAATTCTTCTTGCTTGCTGTGCATCTACTAAATTATTATTTATAACTCTTGCGTTTTTTATAGAGTTCTTAACTGCAGTTTTTGTAATTTCATTAAATTCTATTCTGCATTTTTCGTTTTCATCTAATCCAAGAACTTTAGATAGATGCCAGGATATTGCCTCGCCTTCACGATCGGGGTCTGTAGCTAGATAGATTTGATCACTTTTTTTTGCTGCTTTTCTTAGTTTGGCTAAAAGCTCTCCCTTCCCGCGGATAGTTATATATTTAGGAGAGTAGTTATTTTCAGTGTCAACTGCTAATTGACTTTTAGGAAGATCTCTCACGTGTCCCATAGAGGCCTCTACTATATAATTTTTACCCAAGTATTTTCTAATGGTTTTTGCCTTAGCTGGAGATTCAACTATAACTAATTTCTGACTCATAAATTTCTCCGTCATAGACGGAGTTCACCCCCTTATTATCTAAGCCATCTATATCTAATTTATTATTCTTGCATAAAAGCTTCCTGATAAGTTTATAATTTCTTCCTTTAGTTGCATTTCAAATAATATACTATAAAGAACGTCTATGTCAATACAGGTATGGGATAGAATTTCATCAATATGTACAGGTTTATTTGAAATTAACGCTAATATGGATTCCTCTAAAGCACTGTGTTTAGTAGGATTTTCCATGATTTTTTTCTTTTTACACCACTTTAAGCGAAAATCTAAAATATTTTGAAAACTCTCAGGACCTAGATATATATGAGCACCTTCATTAATCAGCTTGTTACAGCCTCTACTATTTTTCATGGTTAGAGCGCCGGGGACAGCAAATACATCCTTTCCTTGTTCAGCTCCTAACCGGCCAGTTATACAGCTACCACTGCTTTCTGAGGCTTCAACAACTATTACAATATCAGAAAATCCACTAATTATCCTATTCCTAATAGGGAAATTATAAGGTAAGGGCTTAGTTCCTAAGGGGAATTCACTTATTAATACACCTTCCTCGGATATTTTCTTTAGAAGCTTTTCATTAATTGAAGGATAGAGTATATTTATTCCTGAACCCAAAACTGCTGCAGTGAAGCCCTTTCGATCTAAGGCTTCTCTATGAGCAATAGTATCTATTCCTAAAGCTCCACCGCTAATAATATTTATATTCAAGTCTACCAGTTCTTTAATGATTTTTTTACATATTTCAGCCCCATAAGGGGTGCAGTTTCTTGATCCTACTACAGCTGCAGTCATATTATCAAGCTTATTTATATCACCTTTATAGAATAAAATATAAGGTCTATCTAAGTCTAAATTATGTAAGTTTTTATTATAATTAGGATTTTCACAGGTGATAAAACTAATATTCTCTTTGTTAATATATTCAATTGTTCTTTTTAAATCATCAGATTGCCAAGTATTTAAAAGTATATTTCTTAGCTTTGGATATGATAAGAAATTCTTTTCGTTATTGAGTAATTCTTCTAGCAATAATTTAGCACTTGTAAATTCTTCTATTAACTTTATTTTGTGTATGTTTTGAATAGGACACAACCCCAGCCAGAGCTCTTCGATATTCATATGGCCTCCAATATATTATATAACTTTATTTTCAATAAACTTTCTATAGTTGAGTGCTTCAATTAGATCTGTTTTATCAATAGAATCTTTGTTTTTTAAATCACTTAAAGTTCTTGATACTTTTAGAATTTTATCATAAGCTCTGGCACTTAATTTATTCTCGTTATATACTTTCTTTAATAATTCCTGGCCTTCTTTATTTACATTACAGAACTCCTGAATATGAGAATGATTCATTTCTCCATTTGTACTAATTGTTAAACCTTGAAATCTTCTTTTTTGTATTTCTCTAGCTTTTAATACTCTCTCTCTTATTACAGTTGAAGAC
>JAEXSY010000457.1 GCA_023440105.1 Bacillota bacterium | reverse complement strand
AGTAGCCATATTTACAGTCATTTAAAAGGCTTACTCCATAATGACCTTCCGAGAGATCAATCCACTTCTGTCCACCGCTCTCAAACCTAGCCATGTCCCAGCTGGTATTTCTATGAGTCTTTCGCTTTAGGTTTCCAAACTGTATATCAAAGGTAGCCTCATCGGTGTGAACAGCTACAGGGAAGTGAACCTTCAATAGATGCTGATGTTCCTTCCAGTCTACATAGGTTTCAAAATCTATCCTTCTGCTATCCTTATAGAAATGTATCTTCTGTACTATCTTTGAGCTTGATATTTTTCTCTCCAGCTTAAGGGTAGCTCTAACCTCTCCTAAATCAATCCATTCCATAGAAGAAAGCTCCTCTACTGGCCAGGACTTTTCTGTGTAATACATATCTATATCCCAAGCATCATAATATATAGGCTTATCCTCATACATCATCATGAGGTTTCCCTTCATATTTTCCTGAAGAATCTCTCTGTCATATTCCTTATCATATATGGAGGTAAAGAGGCCCTTTTCATCAAGCTTTATGGTGTAGTAAGGAGTCTCAAGGGTATAGTCATCCTTATGTATAAGCTGCTCATTTTCTTTGCTGCTTATATCAGATAAGCTATAATGCCTGTAGCCCTTTGAGGGTAGATTTTTAACATAGGCTACGGCTCCCTCTTCTGTAGCCTGGATAGGATATTCGTTTCCTTCCTCATCTATAAGGACATTACCCTGGCAGGGAGGAAGCTTAACAATATCACTTCTATCAAAGCCGAGAGTATTAACTAAGGTTATCCCTTCCTTGTTCTCTGTTAGTAGCTCAAGTCTTTTATTTACCAGAAGCTGAAGCTTTTCTTTTATTTCTTCATATTCCTTTTTTGTTACCTCATAAACCCCTTTTATCGAGGTACCAGGAAGGATATCATGGAACTGGTTCAAGAGGACAGTTTTCCAAAGAGCTGCTATATCCTCAGCAGGATAGGATATTTTATCCTTTGTTAAAATCGATAATAATTCCAGGTCCATGAGTCCAAGCTCACTCTTTCTGTTTCCTCGTTTATTTCTTCCCATAGATGTTAGGGTTCCTCTATGATATTCAAAATAGAACTCCCCTTCCCATACTTCCAGGCGCTTATTGTTTATAACCCTCTCCTTAAGCTCATCAAAGTAATTAAGAGACTTTTCCTGCCTCACCATAGGAATCCCCTTGACTCCCTTTTCCATTCTCTTGGAGATTTCAAGCATTTCTCTTGTGGGACCTCCTCCTCCATCTCCATAGCCATAGGAGATGAGGATATCGTTATTAATCTGCTTATTCTGATAGCGCTGCCAGCCACCCATGATAGAATCGGGATGAAGCATACCATTATAGGTAGTAAAGAAATCATTGGTATTTTGCCCTACTCCAGTGGTAGTTATAAAGTGTGTAAGGACCTCTGAGCCGTCTATCCCTCTCCAGAGGAAGGTGTCGTTGGGAATTTTATTTATTTGATTCCAGGAAAGCTTTGTTGTCATGAAATATTCTATACCGCTTTTTTTCATGATCTGCGGCAGGGCACCAGAATATCCAAAGACATCCGGAAGCCAGAGGATACGGTTATCCACTCCAAATTCCTCTTTGAAGAACTTCTTTCCATAAAGGAACTGACGAACCAGCGACTCACCAGAGGTCAGGTTGCAGTCAGCCTCAAGCCACATACCACCTTCAGCCTCCCATCTCCCCTCTAAAACTCTCTCCTTTGCTCTTTCATAAAGCTCTGGATATCTTTCCTTCAGGAAGTGATAGAGTACTGGCTGGCTGGACATAAATTTATAATTAGGATATTCCTCCATAAGCTTCAGCACCGTAGCAAAGCTTCTTCCAACCTTTTCCCTGGTCTGTTCTACTGTCCACCACCAGGCTACATCGATATGGGTATGACCTATACAGGTTGCAATTATGTCCTTATACCCTGCCATATCCTCATAAAGAGCTTTCTTTATATGCTCCTGTGCCTTCTCTAAGGAGGCATAGAATTCTTCTGAATAAGGAGACCTTAAATCTAAAAGATTTACAGTGTCATTTAACACCCCTTCAATTTCATACCTTGTCTTATCATCCTTCTCCATCCTGGCAAAGGCCCATAAGGGTACCTGAAGGTCATAATAAAGCTCTTTTATTTTTGAATCCTCTTCATAAATATGGGTTATCAGATTGAATTCTGAGTGTAGTGTACCGGTGTAGGATTGTAGATCTAGCTTAATCCTTTCTCCTGCAGACGCTTTATCAAAAAGCTTTACCTCTCGGTGATTCATATCGATTCCTTGAAGAGCCTTCCCATTTACAAAGAGCAGAAACTGAGGATTCTTCCCATCATCCCACTCATTGATCTGGGTGCTTACATGAAGCCACAGCTCTTTATCCTGAAAATCCTCAGGTACTATAAGCTCTGTCCTGAACCAATAATGCTCATCAGGGCCATACCAGTGCATGGTTTTTTCATCGAAGGCTTCCCATGAAGGTATACTATTTTCAGCCTGCTCTGGGGATATAAAATTCCCTTTTTTATAGGTCCAGCTTCCTAGAGGCTGCTTATTCTTTATCATTAAACGCTTTAATTCATCGCAGATAACTTGAATTCTTTTATCAATAAAGTACATCATATGCTTCCTTCCTTTCACATTAATCTATGTAAAGAAGGAGTTATGACAAAATTACTTTGTTACAACTCCTTCTTTTTATATTGTTACAGCTTAAAATGCTTTATCAATTTGTGACTGAGCTTCATCAATTATCTTTTGAAGACCTGCCTTATTCATCTCCTCTACCATAGTCTTTACTATCTGTGAAGGAGCTTTTGCACCAGTATTAACCTCACTCCTGTATCTATTGTATATCTCGATACAATTAGCAAGCTCATCCTCTACTGGAGTGGTATCAAAGGTAAAGCCTAGAAGCACAGAACCCTTTGCATTATCATTTAGCTCTTTAACCTCATCCCATTGATTGAATTCCTCCTCCACAAGCTGAGAAACGGTGAAGAAGCTTCCCTGAGTATAACCAGCCATTGGCCATTCAGTATTTAATCTTTTAACCTTGCCATCTACATATTCAAAATTATCTCCCTCAAGACCATAATAGAGGGAATCCCTTAAATATGTGTCAGTATTTACTAATTCTAAAAGCTTTAAAGCTTCTTCTGGATGCTTAGAGCTGGCAGATATAGCATTTAAAGAGCCTCTAACGGAATCGTTAGATACTATTGTTTCTCCAAACTGTAGAGCAATAGCATCTACTCCCATCTGTGGTCCCCAGGTAGTCCTTGCTGCAGAGCTCCAGCCCTGAGCTACAAAGGCAGCCCTATAGCTAGGATTCTCTGTAAGGGTAGGTGCATCAGCATTAATTATTCCACCCTTGTACCACTGATTAAGAAGCTCCAGCTGGTCTAATATAACCTTCTCTTCAAAAACATTAACAACAGTACGGCTTTCATCATCATATTTAACTCCTACAGCAGGCAAGCCTGAGCCCATCTGATCATAGTTCATAGAATAAATAACATCTAAGCCTAGGTTGTTGAGAATGAATGGAACCTTATTCTCTCCTTCCTTAATCTTAGTTAAAGGCTCTGTTAAATCAGCTAATTCTTTAAGGTTATCAGTATCTATAGAATATTTATCAACTAAGGTCTTATCTAAAACAAAGTATTGGGTAGCGGAGCTATCCTTATAGGTAGGAACAGAATAGATTTTCCCGTCTATTTTAACAGCATCCCAGTAATCTGATGGTATAGAAGCATATAAATCTGGAGTAGTGGATTCTACCAAATCAGTAATATCAGCAAAGGCGCCAAGGGTAACATCACCAGTATAGGTACCCACATTAGTGAAGAGAATATCGTAATCTTCATTGGTGTTAACTATAACATTTCTTCGAGATTCCCAATCTCCCCAGCTTACTACCTCCATTTCTAAATGAACTCCTATCTTTTCCTCCAGATATTCATTTATTGTTTTTTCCCACTTATCATAATTTGACGGCATGCCACTTCCTACGGTAACCCACTTTAGGGTTACAATATCTCCATTATCTTTGCTGCCACCTTTATTTGATGAACAGCCAGATAGTACACCTACAAAGAGAAACAGGGAAAATATAATTGATAGTATTTTCTTCATAAATACAGCTCCTTTATAATTTTTAATATTTTTTATCCTTTAACAGCTCCGATGGTTAAACCGGAGATAAAGTACTGCTGGAAGAAGGGATAAGCACAAGCAATAGGGATAATGATAACTATTGCAATTGCCATCCTTACAGACTCTGTAGGCATCTGATTCAAATACTGCTGCATGGAAAGACCTGCCGTAGGATTGCTGGCAAGGTACTGAATATTGCTCTGCATATTATTAAGTAATGCCTGAAGAGATATAAGACTCTTATCATTTATATATAAAGAAGCCTGGAACCAGTCATTCCAATAACCAAAGCTTAAAAATAAGCTTAGGGTTGCCAGTACTGGCTTAGAAATAGGCATGACAATTCTTATAAATATATCCAGATGAGAGGCTCCTTCTATTTTTGCTGATTCTATGATGGAATCAGGTATTGTTGTCCTAAAAAATGTCTTACTGATAATAACATTGAAGGAGGATACAGCTAAAGGCAGTATAAGAGCCCAAATGCTGTCTCTAAGTCCTAAAACCTGAGTATTAATTACATATGAGGCAACCAGCCCTCCATTAAAGATCATAGGTATAAATACCACCCAGGTAAAAAATCCCTTGAGCTTGTAGTCCCTCCTAGAAAGAACATATCCCATGGTAGTTGTAAGTAAAAGCCCTATTAAGGTGCCTAACACCGTTACTATAATGGAGATAAATAAAGCCTGGAGGATTGTCCCTTTTTCATTCCACAAAAACTCGTAAGCTGACAAAGAAAAAAGCTTAGGCAAGAATTTGTATCCGTAAGTAGCCAAGGACTCTTCCGCAGAGATGGAAATCATAAATACAAAGATAACAGGGATTATACATAGGGCCGCTAAGATTGCAAATATGAAATTAAATAGCAGATTAATGGGTTTACTTACACGACTAAGGGTATTAACAGTATTTTCATCTACTTTTTTCATCTTCATAAGTGTCCCCTCCTAAATAATTGCACTATCTTCGTCAACCTTTTTAACAGCCCAGTTAGCTAGTAGTATGGCTATGCAGCAGGTCACGGACTGGAACAGAGATGCTGCTGCAGTCTTTCCTATGCTTACACCAGAACGAAGGGAGTTATAAATATAGGTATCAAAGGTAGAAGCAACGGTATACAGGGAACTAGGAACCCTTTGAGTTATTTGATAGAAGAGCCCAAAATCGGAATAAAATATTCTTCCTACACTTAATATAAACATCATAATTATTACAGGCTTTAAGCAGGGCAGGGTTATGTATTTCACCTGCTGCCATTTACTTGCCCCATCAATCATAGCTGCCTCATAATAAGAGGAATCAATACCTGTAATACTTGCTAGATATACCACCATGCCATAGCCCACGCTCTTCCAAAGGTGCATAAACACAAGGATGTAGGGCCAATACTTTGCTTCCATATACCACTGAATAGGTTCCTTTCCAAAATACACCAAAACCTGGTTAAGAAGTCCTTTATCAGGACTTAAGAAAGCGTATACAAAATAGCTTACAACTACCCATGACATAAAATGAGGAAAGAAAAGCATGGTCTGATAGGTCTTAGAGGCCTTCTTGCTGTATATCATACTGATCATTATAGCCAAGGTAACTGGAATCAAGGTTCCAAGTATTATAAAAACAATATTGTAGCTTATGGTGTTTCTCAAGAGCATCAAAAAGGAATTGGATTTTAAAAAGAAAGTGAAATTCTTAAAACCAGCCCAATCACTCTTAAGAAGGCTTTCTATGAAGCCCCCCCCTGGAGCAAGCCTATAATTTTTGAAGGCTATTATTATTCCAAACATGGGAAGATAAGAAAAGGCTATATACCATATAAAAGTAGGAAGTCCCAGAAGAGTAAGCTCTGTATCTTCCTTTCTCCATTTCTTTTTCTTAGCCTTTATAACAGTACTTTTAATATTAGTACTCATAACTGTGCCCTCGCTTTTTTCCATAGCCTCACCTCTTTTTCTGTTTTTTAGTAGAACAGTTATTGACTTCATTATAACTTTGAAGAATATTCCTAAAAAGTATATTTAGAACGTTTACAGTATATAAAGG
>JAEXSY010000393.1 GCA_023440105.1 Bacillota bacterium | reverse complement strand
GCTTCTTTCCACCTAATCGATTTTCAATTGTTCCTATTATACCAACGGTCCTTCCTAAGGATTCTAAAACCTCGGTGATGAAATATGAAGTAGAGGTCTTACCGTTAGTTCCGGTAATTCCTATGAGGTTGAATTTTTTTGATGGCTTTTCATAAAATTCACTAGCAAGGGTAGCCATAACAGCCTTGCTGTCCTTAACCTTTATAAGTGCGATATTTTTTGGTATTGAGCTCATTTCTCTTTCTACTATTAAAGCAATAGCACCTTCTTCTATAGCTGTGCGTGCATAGTCATGTCTATCTACATTTGCTCCTCTTACACATATAAAAAGCGCAGATTCTCCTACATTTCTTGAATCCCAGCTGATATTTTTAATGTCTTCTTGGTCGGAGCCCTGGATAATTTCATAATCAATATTTTGCAATAAATCTTTAATTTTCATTTTCTATCCCTCCTATAAGTATTATACCCATAATTTTTGCTATAAATATTGATATTAATGCTTATTATGTTGCAAATAGTGCTATAATTGTAAGAGAGATTAATAGTATACACTGTTGAGGTGAATATGTATGGATAAAGTAGATCAAAATAGCGGGAAAACCTCCAGTGAAAAGAGAGGTTATCTTAAAAGAGACTTTGAAATATTTCATATTAAGGATAAGAAATCTATAGAGTTTAAATATCATCATCATGATTTTCATAAAATAGTTTTTTTTATTTCTGGAGGGGTTACTTATCATATTGAGGATAAGGCCTATGATTTAGAACCATGGGATATTCTCCTAGTAGGGAATACGGAAATGCACAAGCCTGTTATAGATGGAAGTAAGGTATATGAGAGAATCGTTCTCTGGGTTTATCCTGATTTTTTGAAGAGGAACAATACACCTAGAAGCAATCTACTAGAATGCTTTCAAATATCCAAGGAAAGAAATTACCACAGGCTTAGGTGCCAAGTAGAGGAGCTATCTGAGGTAAAGAGCTTATTAAAGGAGCTGCTGAGCTGTAAGACTACAGAGGATTATGGAACAGATATTATGGAAAAGCTTCTTTTTCTTAAGCTGATGGTGGAGCTTAACAGACTTTTCCTCAAAAAAGTTGAGGAAAAAGAGGAAGAAGGAATAGGATACGATAAAAATATAACGGCACTAATTAATTATATAAATAAGAATCTATCAGAGGATTTATCCATCGATAAACTATCTACAAGGTTTTATTTAAGCCGATATTATCTCATGCATAAGTTTAAGGAGGAAACGGGTTCATCGATATATAGCTTTATAATCCAAAAAAGGCTTATAAGGGCAAGGGAGCTTATGAGAGAAGGAACCTCTATCACTGAAGCCTCCTTACTATGTGGGTTCAAGGATTATTCTACCTTTGTTAAGGCCTTCAAAAAGAGCTACAGCTGTACACCGAGGGATTATTTAAAAGAGCTAAATAAGCCACAAGTATCAAAAGAAGGGCTTCAAAATATGGATTTTTAAGAAAACTATCATTATACTTATAGTATAAGTAAACGGAAAGAGCTACATTATAGGAGATGGAAGTAGGAGTACTATGGAAAACAAAATAAGACTTGCAGGAATTTTAAAAGAGAGCCTGGTTAATGGACCAGGTATGAGAAGAGTGTTTTTTTCACAGGGCTGCAGCCATAATTGTAAAGGCTGCTTTAACCCTGAAACTCATGATTTTCATGGGGGCTATATCTGGGATGCGGACGAGCTTGTAAAGGATGTTAAGGACAATCCCTTACTAAAGGGTGTAACCTTCTCAGGAGGAGATCCCTTTCAGCAGGCTGAGGCCTTTGCCTATTTGGCACAGGAGCTAAAAAAGCTAGGGCTTAATATTTGGAGCTATACAGGCTATACCTTTGAATACCTTGTGGAGAACATGAATAAGGTTCCTAATTGGAAAGCTATGTTAAATAATATTGATGTTCTTGTGGATGGAAAATTTGAAGAGGATAAGAAAGAAGAAGGGTTAAAATATAGAGGTTCTAGCAATCAGAGGATAATTGATGTTAAGCAAAGCCTTGAAGCTTTGAAGGTAGTATTGTTTATGGAATAGTCTCTCCTCATTTTACAGTAAATTGAGAGCTTTTCCATGTGAGATAGGAGGAAATTGAATGGGACGGAAAGTGCATCGGGTTCCTGTGCAGCTTAATTCCGGTGAAGTTAAAGGTTTACCGATAGAAGATGTCAAGATGATTTTACGAGCTGCAGATGAATTAATATCGACCGGTGGTCGTAGTATGTTGGTAAAGATACTGAAGGGGTCAAAGGATAAAAAAGTGCTGGAATATCATCTAGACGAATGTCCTGCATATGGATATTATCATGATTTAACTATGGATGAGATTGGAAATCGTGTAGACTGGATCATCGAACAGGATTATCTGAGAATTGAATACAATTATCGCCTGCCGGTACTTATATTTTCGGAAATTGGCTGGAAGATTGAAAGAGAAACATTTGCAGAAGAGATTTATCAGCGATTTTGTCAGGATGTTAAAGAGAAGCATCCAAGGATTATTTTTGAAATGAAGGACGTGAACAGGCAGGTTGTGTTGGATGTTCTTGATAAAATAGAATCCAATGGTACAGCAGAATTTATTCCACTATTGGAGGAATGGAAACAAAGGGAAGTTAAGAAAATACGTACAAGAATCAATGCTGTTGAACGTGTAATTACTGGAATAGACAGTTCACAGCTAAAGAAGTAAAAAGAGAGGGATAGCGATGTTATAGTGAAGAATTTAAGCTTAAGTATTTAAGATAAGTATATATAGAGGAAATGCACCTGAGAAATCTTTAAACGGTTAAAAGAGAAAAATAATTATAAGTATAGAAGAGAGGAGCACATATGAGAACAGAAGCCAAGATAGAAGAATGGAAGAAATTATATGAGGCAGCAACACGTATTAAAGAACTAAAGCCTTGGGAATACCTATGGGACATTGATATAGTTGGCATTTTGACAGGTGATAACCCTGAAGACACAGTCTTTTATAGCGTTCTTGGAAGAGGTGGCAGCTGTCTTGGAATGTCGATTTATGAAGGATATGAAGCGTTTAATACTTTTATGATGCTGACAATGCAGGATAGTATGAATTTGTCGGTGGAATATGCCATGTATAATCAGAAATGCATAAGTTGCTACTGGGGTGACAGAGAGGAGTTGTCAACCAGGCAAAGAGAGATTATAAAGGATTTGGGATATAAATATAGAGGGAAAAATAACTGGTTATATTTTATGTCATATGAACCAGGATATTGTCCCTATAATTTAGACAGAGATGAAGTGCTTCGATTAACGCGGCATTTAGAAAACTTTGAACTGGCATTTACCTGCTATTTAGATAAAAATGTACAGATAGACTTTGAAAAGGCAAATATGTTTTCATTTGTTTTATCAAAAGACAGAAAGAAGTGGAATTTTGGAGAAGTACCATTACCATTTACAAGCTTCAATTTTGCTAACCTCATTATAACAGATAATGAATTGATTTCAGAATTAAAAAAGGTACCGAAAGGAAATATTGTTTTGGAATTGGAAATAAGTCCGCTTGGCGCATCTGTTTCAGATAAAAAATACGATAGACCTGCAAATCCCATGATAAGCGTCATCCTGGAAGCTTCAAATGGAATGGTTGTTTCATGTGAGATGAATAAACCGAAAGATGATCCGATTATAATTCTTGTGAATAGCTTAATAGATTTTATTTTTAAATTTGGAAAACCAAGAGAAGTACGGGTTTCTAATGTGATTGTCGAAGCGGCATTGGAACAAATATGTGAAATATGCGGAATTAAGCTTAAGAGGGTAAAAAGATTGAAGGCAGTAGATGAATTTTTAAAATCAATGAGAAGATTCCGTTAGGGCAGAATGTTACTATAAGATACAATGTAAACAGGAGCTGGTACGCTGTATTTTATACAGTAGTATTAGCTCCTGAAGTTTTACTAAAGGATTAAAATAAAAGTCCCAATAGTAATAAAAATGCCACCCATCATAGTTTTAAAGGTAATAGCCTCCTTCAAAATTATAAAGGCTAGAATCATACTTATTACTACACTAAACTTGTCTATAGGGACTACCTTTGAAGCGTCGCCCATCTGTAGGGCTTTGGAATAAAAAATCCAGGAAAGACCTGTAGAAATACCAGAAAGTACTAAGAATATCCAGCTCTTCTGTGATATGCTTCCTATCTGGCTCTGTGTACCGGTGAAAAAGACTATTCCCCATGCCATCACCAAGACAACCACTGTCCTGATAGCTGTGGCTAAGTTGGAATTAATTCCTTCAATTCCTAGCTTAGCTAATATAGAAGTTACAGCAGCAAAAAATGCTGATAAAAGTGCAAATAAAAACCACATATGGTTTCCGCCCCCTAATAATCTTTTTAACATTTTATCTTCCTCCGTAACCATTGAAGTTACTTATATATATATCTTATAAATTAATAATATACAATTATACGGTAAATAAGATTCCTCCGCAACAAAATAGAAATAAACTCATAAAAAGAAAGCAGAGATAATCTCTCTGCTTTTCGCATATTATACTATATTATTTTAAAGAGAGTAAGGAGTATCATGATAGCTCCTATAAATATTCTATAGTAGGCAAAGCCCTTTAAGGACTGATGCTTTATATAATTTATAAACTGCTCTACTACAACCATGGCAACCATAAAGGAGATAAAGAAGCCTAAGGCTAGTGCTATTATTTCTATGGTAGTAAGGGTAAATATGTGAGTGATGAGATAGTATATTGAAGCAGAATATATTGTAGGTATGGCTAGAAAGAAGGCAAACTCGGCTCCTGTTATGGCGGTTAGACCAACTATCCATCCTCCAATTATAGTTGAAGCAGATCTTGAAAAGCCCGGCCATAGTATGGCCATTATTTGAAACGTACCTATAATAAAAGCTTTTTTGTAGGAAACTTCGTCGATGTGGAGTCTTTTACTATCATTTCTGTATTTTCTTTCTCCAAATAACATCCATATACCACCAACTAGCAGAGCAAAAGCAACTGGAAGAGGCTGCATTAAATGGCGAGTTACCTTTTCATGAAGTAGTAAGCCTGCAATACCAGTAGGTATAAGAGCTACAAAAATATTTGTCCATAGCTTAAAGCCATCTCCACCGGGTTGAAGACTTTTAAAGGATGCAAATATCTTCTTTCTGAAAAGGACCACAATTGCTGTTATAGCGCCAGATTGAATAAAAATCTCAAAGAGTTTTTCGAAGGAGCCCTCAAATTCAATAAATCTTCCTATAAGAATCATATGTCCAGTGGATGATATAGGAAGAAATTCTGTTATTCCTTCAACTATAGCAATGACTATTGTCTTTAATATAAAATAAATATCTAAATCCGTAACAATCACCTCTTGAGGGAGGGAAGTAAAATATACTACCCAATGTGTAATTAGTTTTATAATTGAAGTTTCATAAATTTCGATTTATACTTCTAAAGGTTTATAATATATATGTATACATAATTATAAGCTAATAAAATTACATAAAAGCTACAAATAAGTTAAAATACTTTTGTTTTCCGTAATAAATAATAATAAATTAATAAAATATATAAACAGCTTAATAAGTTCTACATAATATTTGTAAAAACTATGCTATGATATAATAATAAGAAACAAGAAAATAGGAGTGTGTGAATGCCTTGAAGACTAATAGAGTAAACAGAATCGTAGAGCTTATGGAGAAGGAAGGAGTTAAACAGCTTTTAATAACCTCTCCAGCATCTATTTATTATCTTACAGAAAGACATCTGGAACCAGGAGAAAGGATGTTAGCCTTATATTTAAACTATAAAGGTGAAGCTACCTTGGTTATTAATGAGCTGTTCCCTTTTAAAGAGGTAGAGGGTCTAAAGCTTTTATGGTATAAAGATGGTGAGGAGCCTGTGGATAAACTTTTAACTCTCGTGAATAAAAATTATTCTTTAGGTATCGATAAGGAATGGCCCTCAAGATTTTTGATAAAGCTCATGGAAAAAGAGGCAGCCAAAGGTTATGTTAATTCGTCTCCTATAATAGATAGAGTTAGAATGATTAAGGATGAGGAAGAGCAGAAGCTTATGAGAGAAGCCTCAAGAATTAATGATAGAGTTATGGAAAGGCTCATAGCTTCAATTAAAGGCGATGTATCTGAAAAAAGAATGACTAATATGCTTCTAGATATATATGAAGAGGAGGGGGCAGATGGTTTTTCCTTTTCACCTATTATAGCATATGGACCTAATGGTGCAGACCCTCATCATAATTGTGATGGTTCTATTTTAAAGAAGGGTGATAGTATTATTTTAGATATTGGAGGGGTAAAGAATCATTACTGCTCTGATATGACTAGAACAGTATTCTATCAGGAGGTGTCGGAGGAACACAGGGCTATCTATGAGATAGTAAGAGAGGCTAATCTGGCTGCTATTGAAATAGTGAAGCCAGGAGTACGTTTTTGCGATATAGATAGAGCTGCAAGAGAGGTTATTGAAAAGGCTGGTTATGGGAAGTATTTCACTCATAGGACAGGGCACTCCATAGGTATAGAAGTTCATGACTTTGGAGATGTTAGCTCTGTAAACACAGAAATGGTAGCACAAGGAATGATATTTTCCATAGAGCCTGGTATATATTTACCGGGAGACTTTGGGGTTAGAATAGAGGATTTAGTATTGGTAACGGAGGATGGAGTAGAGGTATTAAATTCCTCTAGCAAGGACTTAAGAATAATAGGAAAATAAATAAAGAAGAGTCAGTGCTGTTAAAGGCATCTGACTCTTTAATAATATTAGGATTTAGAATTCCGATGTTTTTGGAGTTCTTGGGAAAGGAATTACGTCACGGATGTTCTGCATTCCTGTGATATACATTATTAATCTTTCAAAACCTAGTCCAAAGCCAGCGTGCTTAGTGCCTCCAAACTTTCTAAGCTCTAAATACCACCAATAATCCTCTTCAGAAAGACCTAGTTCCTTCATTCTTTCTGTTAGGACATCCAGCCTCTCCTCTCTTTGGCTTCCTCCAATTATCTCTCCAACCCCTGGAACAAGGCAGTCCATAGCTGCTACAGTTTTTCCATCGTCGTTTAATCTCATATAGAAGGCCTTGATTTCCTTAGGATAATCTGTTACAAAGACAGGCTTTTTAAAGATCTCTTCAGTTAGATATCTCTCATGCTCAGTCTGAAGATCCATTCCCCATTTTACTGGGAAATCAAATTTCTTACCGGATTTTTCTAAAAGCTCCACAGCTTCTGTATAGGTTACTCTGCCAAAATCGGAGCTTACAATGTGGTTAAGTCTCTCAAGGAGACCTTTATCAACAAAGCTGTTGAAGAATTCAAGTTCTTCTGGACATTCTTCCATGACATATTTAATTACATATTTAAGCATATCTTCGGCCAGCTCCATATCATCCTTAAGCTCAGCAAAGGCTATTTCAGGCTCTATCATCCAGAATTCTGCTGCATGCCTTGCTGTGTTGGAATTCTCAGCTCTAAAGGTAGGACCGAAGGTATAAACATTCCTAAAAGCTAGAGCATAACATTCTGCATTGAGCTGTCCTGATACTGTTAGATTAGAGGACTTACCAAAGAAATCCTCGGAGTAATCAATATCCCCTGCTTCTGTAGTTGGAGGATTCTTCAGGTCAAGAGTGGTTACATGGAACATTTCTCCTGCACCCTCTGCATCGCTAGCTGTTATTATTGGAGTGTGGGTATATACGAAGCCTCTTTCCTGGAAGAACTTATGGATACCATAAGCAGCTACAGAACGAACTCTAAATACGGCTGAGAAAGCATTGCTTCTAGGCCTTAAATGTGCAATGGTTCTAAGATATTCAAAGGTGTGCCTCTTCTTTTGTAGAGGATAGTCACTAGTTGATAAGCCTTCCACCTCTATAGCTTCTGCATGGACCTCAAAGGGTTGCTTAGCTTCTGGAGTTTCTACTAAGGTCCCAATAACCTTGATGCTGGAGCTTATAGGAAGTTTTGATATATCTTTAAAATTACTTAGCTTGGTGTCAAAAACTATCTGGAGATTTTTAAAAAAGGTTCCATCATTTAATTCTATAAATCCAAAAGCGTTAGAAGCTCTAAGGGTTCTTATCCAGCCTGAAAGCTCTACTTTTTGACCATAAAATCTGGAGCCATCACGGTAAAGAGACTTAACTGATACTACTGTCATTTTAACCTTCCTTTCTTTTTAAAAGCATATTTAATTACATTTTTATAAAATAAAAAAAGTCATTATTACAATTCAGGGACGAAGGTATTTCGCGGTACCACCCTAATTGTCATAAATGACCACTTTATCAGCAATTTACTGTTGGGCAATGTTAACGGGGCCCCTTCCGTCTATATTTACACTCCTGAGGGATTTCAAAATAGAAACTCTGAGATGTTCTTCAATATAAGCCTTGTATGAGCCTCTCACCATCGCTCACTCGCTGAAACTACCTCTTATACCTACTCTTCTCTTCACTGTATTTAGCTATAGATTTATATAATATTTTACAATAGTAATTTTAAATAATCAACTATATTTTAGTATTTTTAAAAGCATGGATATTTATTCACCACTAATATATAAAAGCATATATATAATTTATAATAGTAATTTATGGAGTGTTGTATGTCAGAGTACTTGCAGAAGGACCTTGAGGAAAAATTTCAGGAGCTTTGTCACCTGAAGGATGAACTTGTTTCTCATTTTGGAGAGTATTCAGAGTATCAATGGAAGAGAAGCTTTCTAGAAATGTGTGATGAGATTGAAGAACTTATAAGAGAGCAGAGAACGAGAGAAATGAGAGGCTCAATTATCAGAAAGGCAAGAGGCTAGATAAAGGCTGTGATTAATTCACAGCCTTTTATTTTAATCCATATCTAAATTTAATAGAAAAGGTTGAAGCCATAGACATCCACAGCCTTCGTGCCCATTGTGCTGCATTGGAAAGTATACGGGGCTGTAATAGGGATAATTTGAAAAGGCATTATAGTAAAAACATTGCTTTTTTTGCTTCTTCATTTTTTTATTATGCTTGTGTTTTGAGTCTCTGGTCATTGCATCTGGTGTACTATCCTCTTGTTCATCCATATCATCAAGATCATCTCTTTGTACTATAACGGGTCCTAAGCCTCCAGTATAAGGGGGAAAAGGAAATATAGCCATATGATTCATACCTGCAGGAGGTGTTCCAGGATAAACCCAGGGATATGACATTCCAGGTGTATTCATGGTATTGATGTTCATAGCGGGTCCCTGTGGAGCAGTAGCACCACTTAAGTTATAGGCTCCTGTAGAGCTTATATTGGGATAAGTTACCATTGGATATTGAAGACTAGCTCCACTTTGGAATTGGCTTCCCATCTGTCCCATTCCCATGGTACCCATGGGTCCTTGTAAAGCAGGATTTACAAATGAAGGTATAGGATAGGCAGGCATATGGGGGATACAGTAATGAGTCCAACCATACATTGAAGGGTGCATTGAGGCTCCTATATAGCTTTGCGCTGATGGGTTAGTTGGAGATATTCCTTCTGTGAGAGTTCCCATAGAGGGACTATTCTGGGCCATAAAATAGGTGCCATATAAAGGGTTTGTAGAGGTATTAAAGCCCTGTGTATCAGATGTAGTCATATTAAAAGGAATACCTTGATTAGCAGGGTACATACCCAAACCTCCGCTTCCCATAGTACCTGACAACTCCTGAGATTGGTTTCCAGAAGTCCCAGTGCCTTGGTTTTCTGTATTTTCCGTCCTTGTTTCATTTGTATTTATATCCTCAGAAGAGGGTTTTCCTAGATAGCTGATGTCTGCCGTTAAATCCTCTGCTTCTTTGCTGGTTTTTTCAGAAGCTCTGGGAAAGAAGCTGTTGTCAGTTCCCCATATAGAGGAATTGAAATTTAAAGAGTTATTGTCGCTATAGTACATAAGTACCTCCGTATATTATTTACCACAATTTTAATATATGAATTATAAGCAAAAAAGTGATAATACAGGGAGGCTTTAATTATTTATATTTTTCTATTCAACTCCAGTTTTTATAGAGGAGATTAATTTTCCAGGAAAGTTCTTCATTTCCATATCCTTTGCAGTTTTTAAATGATCATATTCTACCTGTACAACTTTACCGGTAATTTTACCGCTTTTTTCTATATCTATAAGGGCATAGGTAGCAACAGGGCTTCCATTTTTAGGCTTGCCTACACTTCCTGAATTAATTAGAACCTTATTATCTATTTCATAAAGTCCTGGCATATGAGTATGAGCACATACTAGAACATCCTCTTTAATATCATGAAGATGCTGTTTTGCGGCATCGGAATCAAAGGAGAGATATTCATTAATGCTTGAGGGGCTTCCATGAACAAAAAGAAAGCTTCTATTGTGGAAAACAAGGCTTAAGCTTTCAGGAAGGCTCTCTAAATAAAGCTTATGAGAGGCTCTTAGCTCTTCACTTGTCCACGGAAGAGAAAAGCTATTTATTGAGGTATCTCTTATATAAGTAAAGTCATTATCCACTACAGAAGCATCATAGTTTCCTTTAAGACATAAAAGCTTCCTTCTTCTTATAAGAGCAACAACCTCATTGGGATGGGGGCCATAGCCAGTTAAGTCGCCAAGGCAAATTATTAAATCACAATTATTTTCATCTATACTATCCAATACCTTATTTAGGGCATAAATATTTCCGTGAACATCACTAATACATGCAATCCTCATTGGAGCACCACCTTATTTATAATTGTCTACTATTATTTTTATGCTACTTAAGAAATATTATATCATTATTCTTATTTATAAGAATTAGCTTTTCTTCTCTAGAGAGCTTTTTTATTGCATATTCTCTTTTCTGAGCTTCTATCTTATCCTCGTATTCCTCGTAATAAATAAGCTCTACAGGCAGCTTAGCTCTGGTATATTTAGCACCTTTTCCGGTGGAATGAGCTTTAAGTCTTTTTTCGAGGTTGTTTGTCCATCCTGTGTAAAGACTATCGTCACAGCACTTTAAAATATATACATAATTCATTAGTTAGCTCCCTCTATTAAAGTTTAATTATATTTTATCATAAGTAAATTATTTTGTGGATTACTCTATCTTTAATTAGCGGGAGCTGATTGACCAATGAAGTTAAAGCTTATAGTTATGTGTTTTTATAATTATTCAAATTTATAAATATCCATTGCTTTTAGCATTTCTGAATCAATATTGTGAGAAAGAGGAAGGGAATGATCCTCTCTAAAATCAAGTACGGATTTTTTTAAGCTTTCTCCATAGATACCGTCTAAGGTTCCTCTGTAATAGCATAAGTTCTTTAGTCTTTCCTGAACACTATAGACATCGGCCCCCCTATCTCCTGGAACCATGGTCCGAACATAACTGGTAAACATCCAGTTGGCTCCGCCGTATATAATCACCGATGTGCCGATAGTTACCCTGGAATATAAGTCTTTAGCATCGGCATTAAACATTCTTATACAGCCATGGGAAGCATAGCTTCCAATAGAAGAGGGTCTGGTCGTACCATGAATTCCATATATACCCCAAGGGACATTGAGTCCAAGCCATCTTCCACCAAAGCCTTCATTCCATTGTCCCTTGCTGGTTATCTTCCAGGTGCCAAGAGGAGATGGGGAATCCAGTGCTCCAACGGCTATTGAATATTTCTTTATGGTTTCCTTGCTCTCCTTATCTATAAGATAAAGCTGTAGATCATTTACATCTATTAAAATTATATTCTCTACATTTTTCTTTACAGATGGCTCCGAAGCAGAAAAAGCCATATGCTGGAACTCAAAGAAAAAGATTAAAAAGAAACAGAATAAAACTAAAAAAAAGCTTTTTAAAGCTTTAATTTTATTGAGTTTTGTTGTGATCATTCCATAGTACCCTCCTAATAAGAATCATAATTGTATTCTTTGCTTTTGGATTTAAAATATCCAGACAATATAATGTAATTGATTAATATTTTGAAAGTTAATGATTTTGTCATATAATTTACATAAGGATAATTAAAAGGAGAGAGGAATATGAAGATAAATACAGTTATATTTGATTTAGATGGTACACTCTTGGATACTCTTCAGGATCTTTGTGATAGTGTAAATTATATTATGACCAATATAGGCCATAAGAATAGAGAAGCTAAGGAGGTAAGAAGCTTTCTGGGGAATGGGCCATCAAATCTTCTAAAGAAATGTCTTTCCAGTGACCTTGAGGAAGAGGAGTTTGCAAAGGTGCTGGATCAGTATAAGGCCTATTACCAGATTAATATGCACAACAAAACCATACCTTATCCTGGGATTATTGATCTTTTAGAGGAGCTAAAGAACAGAGGCTACAAGCTTGCCATTGTTTCTAACAAGCAGGATGAGGCAGTAAAGGTGCTGGCAGAGAAGTATTTTAAAGGATTAATAGACACGGCTGCTGGGGAAAGTGCAGCTATAAAAAGAAAACCAGCTCCCGATACAATATATAAGGCTATAGAGGTTTTAGGCTCCAAAAGAGATGAGGCTATATATGTAGGAGACTCTGAGGTTGATGCTAAAGCAGCAAAAAACGCAGGGATTCCCTGTGTTCTGGTTACCTGGGGCTTTAGAGATAGAGAGGATTTAGAAAAGGAAAAGCCAGACTATATAATTGATAGGGCTGGTGATTTATTACATATACTAGAGAATATGTAGAGGCTATACCTATTACTTATAGTACCTCAACAATATACTATCAACATTATTTAATTAAAAAATTTATAGGTAAACTAAAAAACACCCTAAGGATTATACTTAACCTTAAGGTGTTTTAGCTTAGCTATTTAACATTAAGCACCCTCACTGAGGAATCTATACTGTGCCATATAAAGGTCGTAATATAGTCCTTTAAGCTCTAAAAGTTCCTCGTGAGTTCCAGCTTCCTTGATCCTTCCTTCATCAATAACCATGATTCTGTCACAGTCTCTTATAGTGGACAATCTATGTGCTATAACGAAGGAGGTTCTTCCTCTTAGAAGCTTTTTAATACCCTGCTGAACCAGCTTTTCTGTAAAGGTATCGATATTTGAGGTAGCTTCGTCTAATATGAGAATCCTTGGATTAGCCAGCATAGCTCTAGCAAAAGAGATAAGCTGTCTCTGTCCTAAGGATAGCCTTGAGCCTCTCTCGTTTACCTCTGTATCATAGCCTTTATCCATGGCCATGATGAAGTCATGGGCATTAACAGCCTTGGCTGCAGCTATTATTTCTTCATCGGTGGCATCAAGTTTACCATATCTTATATTCTCCTTAATAGTTGTGGAGAATAGGAAGGTATCCTGCAGCATTATACCCATTTGAGAACGAAGAGATTCAATTTCTACAGTCTTTATATTTTTTCCATCGACTAAAATTTCGCCCTCCTGTGTATCATAGAAACGGCTTAATAATGCTGTTATTGTGGTCTTTCCAGCTCCAGTCGGTCCAACTAAGGCTATGTTTTCACCAGGAGCTACCTTGAAGCTTACATTATTCAATACTGGATTACCCTCCTCATAGTAGAAGGTAACATTCTTAAATTCAACATTTCCTTTTATCTTAGGCATCTTAACGGAATCCTTTATATCCACTATATCTGGAGAAATATCAATTATATCAAAGATTCTTTCAGCTGCAGAAAAGTTCTGCACCAGTGTATTGTAGAAGCTCGATATATTCATTATAGGTCTCCAAAACATGCCTATATACATAGTGAAGGCTATAAGAGTACCTATTTCAATGGTATTATTAGTTATTAAGGTTACACCTACCCAGTAGATAAGAATTATGCCTATACCCCAGGAAAAATCCACCAGAGGCCAGAAAAGGTCATTAATCCTTATGGTATAAGTAAAGTAATTCATAAGCTCTCCCACCATCCCTTTAAAGTCCTTAGAGGTGTGCTTTTCATTAGCAAAGGCTTGAACAACTTTAATTCCAGCAAAGTCCTCATGGGTAAAGGCGTTTAAATTAGAACGCTTTTTTCTGTAAGCAGTCCATCTCTTGGTAGATACAGTCTCTACTAAGAACATACCAACCATAAGGAAGGGGAGTATTACTAAGCTAGCAAGAGCTAATCTAGTATTAAGCACAAACATCATTACAGTTACCAGCACAAGACTTAAAAGCTCCGGGATAAAGGTGGTTACACTGTTATTAAAAAGCTCCTGAAGGGAATTAACATCACCTATAACCCTTGCTAAGATCTTTCCTACAGGCCTGTTATCAAAGAAGGAAAAGGAAAGCTTTTGTATATGAGAATACAGCTCTTCTCTTATATCAATGAGTATTTTATTAGTAATTGAGGACATGGATATTATTCTTATCCTTGTACATAAGGAGGCTATGAGGTTCATTACAATCAAAATCCCTCCCAGAATCAGGAGTCCTTGTATATCTCCTGATGCAACATTTACATCAATTGCCCTTTGAAGCAGGAATGGATTTAATACTCCTACTACCATTACATAAATCATAAGAATTATTACACCTACAGCCTTTAATCTATAGGGCTTAAGGTATTTTAAAAGCCTTATTATAATTTCCAGCTTAGAATGTCTTTGGATATCTTCATCCTGCTTAATAGTATTTTTAGCCATTATACCACCTCGCTTTCTAAGGCTTCGAAGTCTTTAAACTGTTCGCAATATATTTCATAGTAACGGCCCTTTAGCTTTAGAAGCTCCTCGTGAGTACCTTCTTCGGCAATAGTTCCATTTTCTAAGAATATAATTTTATCGGCATTTTTTACTGAGGAAATTCTATGAGCAATAATAAAGGTAGTACATTTATTTATCCTGTTTTTAAGGTTTTTAAGAAGTGCATACTCTGTTTCCATATCAAGTGCAGAGGATGCATCATCAAGGATTAAAATAGATGAATTTCTTATTATAGCTCTTGCTATAGATATTCTCTGCTTCTGTCCTCCGGATAACCCTATACCTCTTTCTCCTACGAGAGTATCGAAGCCATCCTCCAGCTCATCTATAAAGTCACAGCAGGCTACCTTAGCAGCAGCTTCGATATCTTCGTCGGAAGCCGATTTATTTCCAAAGCGGATATTTTCTCTTATGGTTTCAGAGAAAAGGAAGGTATCCTCTGGAACTACTGACATACTGCTCCTTAATGCATGTAAATCTATTTTCTTTAGTGGAATTCCATCCACCAGTACCTCACCCTCCTGAGGGTCGTAATACCTTCCGATAAGATGAAGGAGAGAGGACTTTCCAGAGCCTGTACCTCCCATTACAGCAACAGTACTTCCTGGTTCTACCTTTAAGTTTATATCCTTTAATATTTCCTCTTCCTCAGAATATCTGAAGGAAACCTCGTTAAACTCTATATCTCCATAGATTTTCTCGGGTATTATAGCATCTGGAGGAGTCACTATTTTTGATTGTCTGTCTAAGATAGCAAAGATTTTCTTGGAGGAGGCCTTGTTCTGAGCCAGCATATTTGTTAGCCAGCCTAAGTTTCTCATAGGCCAAACGAGATTCCATATATATTGACTGAAAGCAAATATATCACCAAAGGACATCTCTCCCTGAATAACTAGAATTCCACCAAAAATAAGCATTATAACCACAGAAAGATTGGTCAGGAGTTCAATAGGAGGATAATAGGTCCCTAGTCCTCTTGCCTGCTTCATGTTTAATTCATAATTGGTTTTATTCATCTCAAGGAATTTTAATATTTCATGCTTTTCCCTGGCAAAGGCCTTAACCAGTCTAACACCAGCGATGTTTTCTTGAGCAGTAGTGTTTATCACTGCTGCCTGATCTGAAATAGCTTCATAGCTCTTCATGATATTCTTTTCTAGCTTTATAGCTAAAAAGCCAATAGGAATCATTATGCTTATGCAGGCTAGAGCTAGCTTATAATTTAAAATAAATAGTATTGCAGAGCTTGTAATAAAATAGATTATATTCTCCACAAATAATCTCAGGCCGAAGGATATGGTTCTCCATATATTATCTACGTCTTCACCTATTCTTGACATGAGCTCACCGGTATTCATACTGTCAAAATAGCCAAACTCCTGGCTCTGAATATGATTGAAGAGATCATTTTTTATAGATTCATTAACCTTTGTAGATAATACATCAAAGAGGTATTCCTTGGTATAGCCAAAGATATTTTTTATTAAGGTTAAGCCTAGTATAGCCAGTAGAAGCAGCTTTAGGAGTCCAAAGCCACCTTCTCCATAGAATACGTCATCTACAATTAATTTGGTAACATATGGTGTCAAGGTATCTGCAGCAATAACAAGAAGCATAGCTGTCACCGGTATTAAAAGTAACGCCTTGTGACGAAGAATGTACTTAAATATTCGTTTCATCGAATCAACCTCCTTTATTGTTGAATTTAAGCACGTAATATATCTTTGTTGAAAGAGGCTCCATAGGTAAAAAAAGCTATGGGAGGCCCATAGCTTTTTGTTAAAAGTAAAATTATCAAAAAAAGCCAAGGGCAAGATAACCCATGGCTCTCAAATTTCATAGTAAAATAAACCTAATTACCACTTTGAAACAAAGATAGGGCATCAAAAAAAGCAATATTCTCTTGTGTGTTTTTTGAAGGGTTAAATATTCTGATTTTCACTTGTCCTATCTCCTTTCCTTAAAATTAATTTTTCATTTTAGCTCTTTTTTATATTACAGTAAATATTGGTAATTGGCAATAGAATTTGGAAAATTTAAAACTATTTTTTTCTTTATAATATATACTTTTATTTTAAATACATTTCTCCTACAACTACCACATCGCCAGCACCTACAGTAAGGAGAAGATCTCCTGGCTTAAGTTTGCTTGAAACATATTTTAAGGCCTCTTCATGGGAATGTACATTTACACAGGGGAGGCCAGTTTTTCTGATTGCGTCACCAAGGTTTTGTGAGCTTATCTCTCCAGTATCCTTTTCTCTGGCAGCGTATATATCCATGAGTATCAGCTCCTCAACACCTTTAAAGCACTGGGTAAACTCCTTGAAGAGAGTTTTTGTTCTGGTGTAGGTATGAGGCTGGAATATACAGTATATTTTGTTATGAGGATAGCTTTCTGCAGAAGCAAGGCTTGCTTTGATTTCTGTAGGATGGTGAGCATAATCATCTATAACTGTCACTCCATTTTTAGTCCCTTTAATCTCAAAGCGCTTATGAGCTCCTTTAAAGTTATGAAGACCGCTAGTTAAAGCTTCAGTAGATATTTTAAATAATTCACCTACTATAACAGCACATAGAGCATTTAAAATATTATGTTTGCCCTGAACCTGTAAATCTATAGAAGTTAACTTGTTATCTCCCTTATATACATCAAATTTGGGACAGCCTTTATCATCATAGGTAATATTTCTTGCAGTATAATCCCCGTGATCAAAGCCGTAGCTTAGAATGTTACAGGAGGCATCCTTGAGAATACCAGCAACCCTTTCATCCTCAGCATAGCCTATAAGGTAGCCATCCTTAGGTATTATATGTGAAAACTCTCTGAAGGTTTCTTCGATATGATCTATATCTCTATAATAATCTAAATGATC
>JAEXSY010000314.1 GCA_023440105.1 Bacillota bacterium | reverse complement strand
GCCCAAACTCCTGCAAAGGGGGACAGGAAAAAGGTAGGTAGGAAGCCGCAAATAATTGATATGGTAATCATTACACCAGATTGCGTTTCTAATGTAATATACCAGGTGATAGCATATTGAACTAGGGCCGACCCAAAAAAGGATATGGTCTGACTACCCAAAAAGAGGACTATATTTCTTTTCCAACTTTTATTTATGTCCATAATTATATCCTCCAATATAATCTTTAGTTTACTGATAATTAGCTCTTTAGAATCAACCAATCCATTAACTTTAAATTACATATATTACATTAATTATATTTCTTATACGTATAAGTATCTAAATAGTTACATCCTTTTTAGAAATTTTATTTATAAATGATAAATAACTTATACATACACAATTTTTAATTTGCCAAGTCTACCAATGTATCACCCGTAATGCGATAAACAGTCCAGTCTTCCATGGGCTCGGCTCCAAGGGATAAATAAAAATCAATGCTTGGCTTATTCCAATTGAGGCATGACCATTCTAGGCGACCGCATCCACGTTCAACAGCCAATTTTGCCAATTGCTTCAGGGTAGCCTTTCCGTAACCATTTCCACGATATTCAGGAAGCACAAATAAATCCTCTAAGTAAATACCTGCTCGTCCAAGAAATGTTGAGAAGTTATGAAAGAACAGTGCAAAGCCAACTTCCTTTCCATTTTCTAAAGCAAAAATAACTTCTGCTTTCTTCTTTTCAAAAATCCATTCCTGCAGCAATTCTTCTGTGGCTATTACTTCCTCTGACATCTTTTCATAGGCAGCCAATTCTTTAATAAAGTATAAGATTTTTCCTGTATCTTCCTCAGTAGCATTTCTAAATTGCAAATTATTTTCCATAAAACTCTCCTTATTCATATATATATAAGATAATTGTAAATAATATTATAGGCATTATCAATTGAAATCACTCCATATCGCTCAGAAAATAAATAAAGCAATCTCTATATGAATTATGCATTTAGAGATTGCTTATAATTATTTAACTTTAACTAATAAACCATGTATGTCCATCAGACTGTATCTTCAGTATATCTTTTAAAATTATCTAAAATAGACTGCCAACCAGCCCTTTGCAGCTCAGTGGAATTGGTAGCCTCTGCTTCAAAGCTTTCCGTTATTTCTGTTTTATTTCCCTCACTTACAAAGGTAATTTTAACCTTTCTATCATCTCCTAAAGTGTAAGCAATACTATCATATAACTTTACTTCATCATAGATTCCATAAAAATCAAATCCAAAGCTGCCATTCTTGGCCTCCATTCTATAGCTGAACTTACCTCCTGGTCTTAAATCATTCTCCGCAGAGGTTGTATGCCAGTCCTCTGAAGCATTATTCCACTTTTTTATATGTTCTGGTTCATTAAAATACTTCCATACTTTCTCTATAGGAGCATTAACTGTTGTATTTATTATTATTGTTTCCCTGTTTTCCATGGCTAATCTCCTCCTTACCTCTATTCTATTAGAATTATTATACCAAATAAAGGTAATTGTGTAAATATTAATTATCTTCTGATAATAATTCTTGATTAATTCATCACCTTTGAAGGCTGCTAAACTTCGCATCATTTATATATGCAAATTTTAATTGATTGCTTTCATATTCACCTTTGGAAATATCAGCAATATGCTTAAACCAGCTCCCAGCTCTGATTTTACATCTAAGCGGATTCCTAAATCATGGGCCATCCTGCTTACTAAAAACAGCCCCATGCCTGTTGCTTGTCTCGTGTAAGTACCGCTTCTTCCAGTAAATCCTTTATCAAAAATAAATGGCAAGTCTTCACTAGCTACACCTGGTCCATTATCACTAATGGTTAAAATGATATTATCACTGGGCCTATCCTCATAAACTTCAAATTTGATAGTTGGACTATCCTTGCCCTGTGCAGCATATTTTCCACAATTAAAAATTATTTGTTCTAATATAAAGTTTAATCCCTTACGGTCAGATAAAATTTCCTTTTCTTCACCTATATACTGTATCTGAAAATTAGACTCTTCTAATAATGTTTGATGCTTTTCAACTGCATCTCTACAAAATGCCAGTAAGCTTATAGGATCAAAAATATAATCCTTATGAACAGCTCCTAGCCTGGCAAAATACAAAATTCGCTCTACATCTCCGTGGATTTCGTCCCTAACATGAACCATACGCCGCCTAACAAGGTGAGACATTTCCTCACAGCGATTATCTAATACTAAGGTCATTAATGATAGAGGCTTTTTAATTTCATGAACCCATCCTTCTATGTAGTTTTCATATTCTGTTAATTCCATGACCTGATCATTAAGCCTGCACTGATATGCTCTTATTGAGCTACCTATTCTACGGATATACTGCAAATGTGTCTTAGAAGCTACCCTGCATAATATTTCTTCATTAGTCTCATTAGGCTCTAACAAAAAATCTTCAAAGGCAGCTTCTATCATCGCTTCTTTTCTAATTATAATGAATATGGGTAAGATTATCACCCCTAGAGTAAAAGCAATCATTAGTCCTATTAAAGCCTTAAATGCTTCAGGATAAACTAGCCAGGCTAAAAAACTGAAAAAAAGATTCGTAGAAATGGCAATAAGAAACCATAGCTTATAAGCATTGAAGCATTCATATATTCTTTTTAGCCATTTCATCCCTTCACCTGCTCCCTAAGTCGATATCCCTGACCTCTTATGGTTTCAATTTGATTCTCCAGGTTTAATTGTCTCAGTGTCTTTCGTAAGCGAGTGAGGTTTACCTGAAGTGCATTTTCATCTATATATTCACTAGTCCCCCATAAAGCCTCACTGAGCACGGCCTTTGGTACAATACCTGGTCTATTCTGTACTAAAGCTAATAATATTCTTCCTTCATTAGCGGATAATACTAAGGATTGAGCTCCCTTATATAAAGTAAAGGTATTGGGATCTAGTAAAAAACTGCCTCCGTCTACCAGTCCAGGTTGTCCATTAAATCTTCTTATAAGGTTATTAACC
>JAEXSY010000279.1 GCA_023440105.1 Bacillota bacterium | reverse complement strand
AAATACAGTGGTATATACCCGGTGAATTATAACTGCCCAGGTCAGCTGGTGGTTGCCGGATTAAAAGAAGAAATCAGCCTCTTTAAGGAGGAAGTAAAAGAAAAGGGAGGTCGCTTTATGCCCTTATCCGTTAGTGCTGGTTTTCATTCTCCCTTTATGAATAAGGCTTCAGAGAAATTCTTATTAGAGCTTGAGGCTTATTCTACAAATAATCCCGAGGTTCCTGTATATTCAAATGTCAATGCCCTTCCCTATGAAGAAGATATCAAGTGCTTATTGGCAAGGCAGATAAAGAGCCCAGTTAGGTGGCAGGAAACTATTGAAAATATGATAGAAGCTGGTGCAGATATCTTTATTGAAGTAGGACCAGGTACTGTTTTAAAAGGACTTATTTCTAAGATTAATCCATCTGTTAGAGTTTTCAATGTAGAGGATGTAGAAAGTATAAATCATACATTAAGGTCGGTGAAGGAAAGTGCTTAAAGGAAAAAATGCAGTGATTACTGGAGGCACCAGAGGCATTGGTAGGGCAATTGCCCTTAAGCTTGCAGGAGAAGGAGCTAATATTGCTGTGATATATAATGGCAGCAAGGAAAAGGCAGAGGAAGCCTGCACCGAAGCCAGATCCTATGGAGTAGAGGCAGAGTGCTATAAATGCAATGTATCAGATTTTAATGAAGTAAAAGAAACTCTAGATAAAATTATTAAAGAAATGAATAGAATTGATATCCTGGTTAACAATGCTGGGATTGCTAAGGATGGCCTCATTTATACTATGAAAGAGGAAGCCTTTGATATGGTAATAGATACAAATCTTAAGGGCACCTTTAATACCATAAAGCATTTAACAGGACATTTTATTAAAAATAGATCAGGGAAAATTATCAATATAAGCTCCATAGTTGGCCTCACAGGAAATGCCGGTCAGGCTAATTACTCTGCTTCTAAGGCTGGTGTAATAGGACTTACAAAGGCCACCGCCAAGGAGCTTGGCAGTCGTGGAATAAACTGTAACGCCATTGCCCCAGGGTTCATTGAAACAGACATGACTGAAAAGCTAACTAAAAAGGAAGAGCTAATTAAGGCTATTAATTTAGGCCGCATAGGAAAACCAGAGGATGTTGCAGAGCTTGCTTTGTTTTTGGCCAGCGATAAGTCTAGCTATATCACTGGTGAAGTTATCCGCGTCGATGGCGGATTAGCAATATAAAGAGGTGAAATAATGAACAGAGTAGTGATAACTGGAATAGGGGCCATAACCCCCATTGGAAATGACATAGCTTCCTTCTGGAAGGGACTTCTAGCAGGAGAAAATGGAATAGGTCCTATTACCCGCTTTGATAATTCAGAATATAAGGCAAAGCTTGCCGCAGAGGTTAAGGGCTTTGAACCTCTTTTATATATGGAAAAAAGTGAAGCAAGGAAGAGGGATTTATTTACTCAATACGCCGTAGCTGCTGCTTCCCAGGCAGTTTCTGATAGTGGAATCATAGATAATATACGTCCTGAGGACTTTGGAGTATATTTTGGCTCTGGGATAGGTGGCTTAATAACCATGTCTGAGGAGAGTGAGAAGCTTCAAAATAACGGTCCTAGAAAGGTTTCACCCTTCTATATCCCTATGATGATTGCAAACATTGCAGCAGGGACTATTGCCATGAAATATAATGCACAGGGACCCTGCATTCCTGTGATTACCGCCTGTGCTACCGGGAGCAGCTGTATTGGTGAAGCCTATAGGGCTATAAAGCACGGCTATGCTAAAGCTATAATTGCTGGAGGTTCAGAGGCGTCAATTACCCCTATTGCTGTAGCAGGCTTTACCAATTGCAAGGCGTTAACCCTATCAGAGGATCCAAAGAAGGCATCTATACCTTTTGACAAGGATAGAAGCGGCTTTGTCATGGGTGAGGGGGCAGGAGCTCTTGTCTTGGAGGAATATAACCATGCAAAAGAGAGAGGGGCAAGGATTTACGCTGAGGTTAGTGGCTATGGCTCTACCTGTTATGCTTATCATATAACAGCTCCTCATCCTGAAGCAGAGGCCTCCTCAAGGGCAATTAAGAATGCTGTTGAAGAAGCAGGACTTTCAGAGGGAGCAAGGATTTATATCAATGCCCATGGAACAAGTACCCCCTTAAATGATGTCAGTGAAACCCTGGCAATAAAAAAAGCCTTAGGAGCTAAAGCCTATAAAGCTCTAGTAAGCTCCACTAAATCTATGACAGGGCATATGCTGGGAGCTGCTGGGGCCGTGGAAGCAATTGCAGCAATCTTAGCTCTCAAGGAAGGTGTTGTACCGCCAACCATAGGCCTAGCTGAGGCTGATCCAGAATGTGATCTTGATTATGTAAAGGGAGAAAAAAGAGAGACAGATATAGCTCTTTCCCTATCTATATCCCTAGGCTTTGGAGGGCATAATGCCTGTTTAGCCTTTACAAAGGTGGAGGACTAATAATGAATCTAAAGGAAGTTAAAGAGCTAGTTAATATAATGAATGAGAATAATCTTTCTCTCCTGGAGATTTCTGAAGAGGGTAAGAAGATTAAGCTTGCAAAGAATTGTTTTAATGATTATGAAGCAAGGAGTGTAGCACCCCAGGTTATACAGGATGTAAAGAGGGGAACCGAGGAAGCTCCCATGGAAGTAGTGAAGGATACTTCAGCTAGTCCTGACAACGCCTATTATGTCACATCACCCATAGTGGGAGTGTTTTATTCATCGGCTTCTCCTGAAGCAGAACCCTTTGTTAAGGTGGGCAGTAAGGTAAAAAAAGGTGATGTAATCTGCATTATTGAGGCTATGAAGCTATTAAATGAAATCCTAGCAGAGAGAGATGGAGAAATTACTGATATATATGTAAGTAATGAAACAGTTGTGGAGTTTGGTCAAAAACTGTTCCAGATGAGGTGATAGCTATGAACAGAGAAGAAATTATGAATATTATTCCCCATAGGGATAATATGCTCCTGATAGATGAAGCAGTGGTAGAGGATGGTATTGCTAGAGGAAAATTAAAAATACGAGGAGATGAGTGGTTTTTGCAGGGACATTTCCCGGGTAATCCTGTGGTTCCAGGAGTTATTCTCTGTGAAATATTAGCACAGTCCGCTTCTGTACTTATGCTTCAGGAAGAAACAGAAAATGCTACTCCCTATTTTACTGGTCTTGATAAGGTTAAGTTTAAAAATACTGTAAGACCTGGTGATCTCTTTGAAACAGAGTGCACCATAATAAAAAAAAGAGGACAATTTTATTTTGCCAGTGGGAAAGGCTTTGTAGGGGAAAAGCTATGTTTAACCTGTGACTTTTCCTTTGCAATTGTAAGAGGTTAGAGGAATGTTTTCAAAGATATTAATTGCTAATAGAGGTGAAATAGCCGTAAGAATCATCCGTGCCTGCAAGGAGATGGGGATATCCACCGTTACTGTTTACTCTAACGCAGATTCAGAATCCCTTCATGTTGCCCTAGCTGATGAAGCTCTATGTATCGGTGAGGCTCCGGCGGCTAAAAGCTACCTAAATCAGAAGAACATCATAAGCGCTGCCTTAGTCACAGGAGCACAGGCTATCTTTCCTGGTTATGGCTTTTTATCAGAAAATCCTGATTTTGCAGCCTTATGCAAGAAACATGGAATTGTCTTTATTGGACCCAGTGCTGAGGTGATTTCAAAGATGGGCAACAAGGATGCTGCCAGAAGTATTATGGTAAAAGCAGGGGTGCCTGTAATTCCCGGCAGTGACATTGTTAACTCTATAGAGGAAGCCAGAAGGGAAGCAGACAGAATAGGCTATCCTATCCTCATTAAGGCAAGGGCTGGTGGAGGAGGTAAAGGAATCCGACTAGTTAAGTCACCTGGTGAGCTGGAGAATGCATTTTCAATGGCCTCAGAAGAGGCTAGTATGGCCTTTAGCGATGGTAATGTATATATAGAAAAATATCTGTCTCCTGTTAAGCATGTGGAGGTTCAGCTCCTGGCTGATGAAGGGGGCAATGTAATATCTCTAGGAGAAAGGGAATGCTCCATTCAAAAAAACAATCAAAAGCTCATAGAAGAAGCCCCATCACCAGCGGTGACTCCAAAAATCCGAAAGGCTATCATGGAAGCTGCAGTCAAGGCTGCTAAGGCTGTAAATTATACCAGTGTTGGCACTGTGGAATTCTTACTGGATACGGATAATAATTTTTATTTCATGGAGATGAATACAAGGCTTCAGGTGGAGCATGGTATAACAGAGCAGGTTACAGGAATAGATATTGTAAAGTGGCAGATAAGGCTGGCAGCAGGGGTGCTCATTAACTTCAACCAGGAGGATATTAAATTGGAGGGTACCGCCATTGAATGCAGGATAAATGCTAAGGAAGGTGGAAGGGTGAAATTTCTCCACGTTCCTGGAGGACCCTGGGTTAGATTCGACACGGTATTATATCAGGATTATGAGCTCCCTACCTTCTACGATTCTATGATAGGAAAGCTTATTGTTCATGCCAAGACTAGAGAAGAAGCTATTAGAAAGATGCACTCAGCTCTCTGCGAGCTGGTGGTAGATGGAATAGAAAACAATATTGATACTCAGATAGATACTATTAATAGTAAAGAATTTAAAAGTGGAAATTACTACACTAATTTTCATATGAAGGGAAGTGACAGTGATGCTCCTTCGAGGGATATTTAAAAAGAATAAAAATGAGCTGGAAAAAGGTGGCCGTGTTCATAAGGTGATTTCTTCTGAAAGCTCAGAGCTTGCCCATACCTGTCCTAAGTGCTCTACTACCATGGCTGTCAGTGAGCTCTATGAAAACTTTAATATGTGTAAATGCGGCTGGCATTATCGTGTTAATGCCCGTCAGAGGATAGATTATATAGCTGACAGAGCTTCCTTTAAGGAGCTATTTGAGGAATTAGAGCCCTCTAATCCTCTTGATTTTAAGGATTACGAAAGCAAGCTTAAGAATGCTGCTTTAGCCTGTAGAGAAAAGGAGGCAGTAATCTGCGGTACCTGCACTATTTCAGGGAATCCCTGTGCTATATTCATCATGGAGCCTTTCTTTATGCTGGGAAGCATGGGCACTGTGGTGGGGGAAAAAATAACAAGAACCTTTGAATATGCCAGAGAAAGAGATTTGCCTGTGGTAGGCTATACTGTATCTGGTGGAGCCAGAATGCAGGAAGGTATATTGTCCCTCATGCAGATGGCCAAAATC
>JAEXSY010000248.1 GCA_023440105.1 Bacillota bacterium | reverse complement strand
CATCATTTTCCTCTTTAAGCTTCTTCATATACTTATTAACATCCTTTTTATTAAGCTGTCCTTCCTTATCCTTAAAACGCTTTGAGAAGGAGCTAGCCTTTTCTCTAAAGCCGCAGTTATTATTGGAGCATACATATATGGCACCTTCCCCTTTGCCTCTAAGCTCTAATCTCTTATGGCATTCAGGACACCTAGCATTGGTAAATTTACTCTTCATCTCTCTGTGTCCGCAGGCCCTGTCCTGGCAAACGAGCATTAATCCATTCTTGCTCTTTACCTCCAGCATATACTTACCGCAATCAGGGCACTTACTTCCTGTTAAATTATCATGGCGGAATTTATCGCTGCTTCTCTTCACCTCTTTAACCAGCTCATCAGCATAGGCTCTCATCTTTTCAATGAATTCCTTGGAATTTCTCTTTCCAAGACTTATGAGCTCCAGCTCCTTTTCCCAGTGAGCTGTTAAAATTGGAGATTTCAGTTCTTCAGGAACTAAATCAATAAGCTGCTTGCCCTTAGAGGTAGGTATAATATCCTTGCTTCGCTTTTCTATATAAAACATATTAAATAGCTTTTCTATAATATCAGCTCTTGTAGCAACGGTGCCTATTCCACCTGTCTCCCCTAAGGTCCTTGCTTCTTCCTTGGACATAGTTACATACTTTTGTGGATTTTCCATGGCAGAAAGGAGCGTTCCCTCATTGAACCTTGGAGGTGGAGTAGTCATTAGAGACTTTTTCTCATAAGATATTATTGATATCCTATCTCCCTTTTTAACCTCTGGGAGCTCCTGGCTATCTCTATCCTCTTCCTCTTCTGCAATATCCTCACTTCTATCATAGGCTCTCTTCCAGCCCTTAGCCTTGGATACATTACCTCTAGCATAAAAGCTCTCTCCAGCTACCTCCATAGTAATGGTGCTCTGAACATATTCATAAGGAGGCAGCATGACAGCTAGAAATCTTCTTACTACCAGATCATATATATTCCTCTCCTCACTGGAAAGCCTTGATAAGTTTGCGCTTTCCTCTGTAGGAATAATTCCATGGTGATCACTTACCTTACTATTATCCACAAAGCCCTTATGAGCCTTAATCTTATCCTTTAGAAGCTCATTGGCAATACCTCTGTAGCTTCCCTGAGCTATGGCCTTTAACCTATCAGGAATAGTAGCTACTATATCATCCGTTATGTATCTAGAATCTGTACGAGGATAGGTGAGTATCTTATGATTTTCATAAAGCCTCTGCATTATAGAAAGGGTTTCCTTAGCAGAATAGCCGAAAATTCTATTGGCGTCTCTCTGTAGCTCTGTAAGGTCATATAATGCTGGAGAAAACTTCTTTTTATTAATAGCTGTTACATCAGCAACTATTCCGTCCTTACCCCTTAAGGAGGCTAAAAGCTTGTCGGCCTTATCCTCCTGATATATGTTACCATTATTGTTTTTGTCCCTCCATTTTAGGGTAAAGCCCTTAGCCTTAGCTTGAATATTAAAATATGGCTGTGGCTTAAAGGAAGCTATCTCCTCTTCCCTCTGAACAATCATTGCCAGGGCTGCTGACTGAACTCTTCCGGCACTTAATTGAGCATTATATTTACAGGTTAAGGCCCTGGTTACATTCAGTCCAACGACCCAGTCCGCCTCTGCTCTGCACTCTGCAGCTCTATATAAGTTATCATAGGCATTTCCAGGCTTCAGCTTTCTAAATCCATCCAGTATGGCCTTATCTGTTTGGGAGGATATCCAGAGTCTTTTTAATGGCTTTCTCACTCCTGCCTTTTCAATTATCCATCTAGCCACCAGCTCACCCTCACGACCAGCATCAGTAGCTATAACTATTTCTTTAACATCCTTTCTAACCATCTGCTCCTTTACAGCTCTAAATTGCTTTCCGCTCTGCTTGATAACTACCAGCTTTAATGGCTTTGGAAGCATAGGTAAATCTTCCATCCTCCAGGCCTTATACTTATCATCATAAGCCTCTGGATCAGCAAGGGTCACTAAGTGTCCTAAGGCCCAGGTAACTATATATTTATCTCCTTCTATATATCCATTTCCTTTTTTAGAGCACTTTAAAACCCTTGCCAGCTCTCTTCCTACTGAAGGTTTTTCAGCCAGCACTAATATCTTATCCATTTATAATTCTCCTTTTATCTTTATCCTTATTTTCTCCTTATGAGATTTTCTTATCTACAATTATTTATAATTAAATAACTTATTTCTATTTATTAAAGTCCATATAATTTTACACCTATTATTTTAAATTTACCACAGAAGACTTTTCAATGAGGCTTTTCTGTAATTATTAACATTATTTTAAGGTTATAGCAGAAAATTCTATATAATGGTATCATAATCTTAATATTAATTTTATTGGAGGGATATTTTATGAAAAGCTTATCAGATACTTTTACTCTATTAAATGGTGTAAAGATCCCCTGTGTGGGTTTCGGAACCTGGAGAACACCTGATGGAGAAGTGGCTGTTTCATCCGTGAAAGAAGCCTTAAAGGTTGGCTATCGCCACATAGACACCGCTGCTGCTTACAAAAATGAAGGTAGCGTAGGAAAAGCCATTAAAGAAGCAGGGATACCTAGAGAAGAAATATTTGTAACCAGTAAGCTATGGAATTCAGAGCATGGTTATGAAACTACTCTTAAAGCCTTCGAAAAAACCATGGAAAAACTTGGTCTAGATTACCTAGATCTTTACTTAATTCACTGGCCAGTTCCCAAGATCCATAGAGAAGACTGGAAGGAAGCAACACTCTCTACCTGGAGAGCTTTTGAAAAGCTCTATAAAGAAGGGAAAATAAAGGCAATAGGCGTAAGTAATTTTAAGGTCCATCATCTACAGCATATAATAGACAACTGTGAAATTAAGCCTATGGTAAATCAAATAGAATTCCAC
>JAEXSY010000243.1 GCA_023440105.1 Bacillota bacterium | reverse complement strand
CCTTGGTGCGTCTAACAGGCTTAACCAGCTTATTGTAACGCTGCTCGTAGTAATTAAGCAGGTCATTCCAGTCCCAGTCCTGGTGGTTATCAATAACTATCGGTAGCTCGTCTACCTTGAATTTTTGGTGTTTTGGAGAATGAGAATCGTCAAAAGCCCACTGCTTTAGAGGAATGTATCTGCAGATAAAATTTATAAGCCAGCAATTTTGTTGGTAAAGATATTGAATTAACTGTAATAAATAAAGTATAATGTTAGCCATAGCAATGATACTCCTTTCGGGTTGTGTTTGTTTGGGATTAACATTATACCGAAAAAAGGAGGTCATTGCTATTTTTATTTTAAAATAGCTAGATCCCTTGAAAATAAAAGGTTTTAAGAAAAAACGGAGTGTCAGACTTGACACTACCAAAAATGGGGTGGGGGAATAAAAATGGATAGGAAATTAGAGTCTTTATTTACACCATGGAGTATTAATAAGTGTAAAATTAAAAATCGTATCGTACTTACATCGATGGGTGGAACCAATCTACTTGGTTGGATGGAAAAGAATCATTTTGATGAAGCGGGTGCACGCTTTATCATGGAGATTGCCAAAAATAATGTAGGGCTAATTCTACCAGGATGTCAGCCGATCTATAACCCAATGTTTGGTCAGTGGTTATATAAAAATGACAAAATGTATAAAGATTTGGCCAAATGGATGCCAGAGTTTCATAAAACAGGAGCCAAGCTTTTTATCCAGTTAACTGCTGGATTTGGTCGTTCGTTTACAATTAGTCCATTGATGGAAAAGCTTTACACCAATCAGGTTCTGAGAGTTCTTTCAAAGCCAGTTATGAATTTAGATAAAATTACAGCTACGGCAAGTCCTTCGCCAAACCGTTGGTCAGATAAAGTGCCATCACGAGAATTAACAGTAGATGAGATTCATGAATATGTTGAAGCCTTTGCGAAAACAGCAAAGAAGTTAAAGGATGCAGGTGTAGATGGGGTGGAAATACACGCTGTTCATGAAGGATATTTATTAGATCAGTTTGCCTTGAAGTATGTTAATAAGAGAACCGATGAATACGGTGGCTCCCTTGAAAACCGATACCGTTTTGCAGTAGAAATTGTACAGGCAATTAAAAAGGTATGTGGTAATGATTTTCCAGTATCATTGCGTTATTCTGTACAGTCAAAAACTAAAGATTTTCGTGAAGGTGCACTTCCAGGAGAAGATTATGTTGAGGTTGGTCGTGATATGGCAGAGTCTGAGCAGGCTGTTAAGCACCTGCAGAATGCTGGATACGATATGCTTAATTGTGATAATGGGACATATGATGCATGGTATTGGGCACATCCACCTATATATATGCCAGAAAACTGCAACCTTGAAGACGTAGCACATATTAAAAAGTTTGTTGATATTCCAGTTGTATGTGCAGGAAGGATGGATCCAGTAATAGCAGCAAAGGCAATTGGACAAGGGCGCATAGATGGAGCTGGATTTGCTCGTCAATTTTTAGCAGACCCAGAATGGGTAACGAAATTGATAAATGGTAAGGAAGAAGAAATTCGTCCATGTATCTTGTGTCATGCTGGATGTTTTAATATGTGTCATTACAAGGGTGTACCCAATGAACAGGAACTCTCAGATAGTCTTCATTTGGCACGTTGTGCTGTAAATGCGGAAATGATGCAGTGGGATAAACATTATATAGAAAAAACCAAATCACCTAAGAAAGTAATTATTATAGGTGGTGGTATTGGAGGCATGGAAACAGCTCGAGTTTTGAGGCTTCGTGGTCATGAGCCTATAATTTTTGAGAAGTCAGAGGTATTAGGAGGAACATTTATTCCTGCTTCTGCGGAATCGTATAAGGGAAAGCTTCGAGACCTTCTTACATGGTATAGGCGTCAGATGAAAGAAATGGGTATTGAGATACATTTGAATACAGAAATTACAGACTTAGAGAAGTTTAAAGGACAGTCTATAGTTGTAGCAACAGGTTCTACACCAAGAATGTTAAAAAGGGTCAAAGGCTATGAAAAGATGGTTGAGGCTTGTGAATTTTTAAATGGTGAGAAGGAGGTTGGTGAGACTGTTGCTGTAATCGGAGGAGGTCTTACAGGTTGTGAAATAGCATATGAGCTTGCACTTAAAAATTATAAGCCAATTATAATCGAAATGAAGGATGATTTAGTTTCGCAGAAGGGTGTTTGTTTAGCAAATAGCTCATACTTAAGAGAATGGTTTAAATTACATGAAGTCCCAGTATACTTAGAGACAGAATTGAAGGAAGTAAAAAATAATGCAATTATTTGTGCAGAAAAGGATGGCAAATTAATAGAGATTAAATGTGATTCTGTAATAAGTTCTGCAGGATATATTCCAACTCCACTTGCAAAGGGAAGCAAAAATATCCATTTAGTAGGGGACTGCAATGAGGTGGGAAACCTTAGATCTGTAATTTGGAGAGCATATGAAGTGGCCATGAAGTTATAATTATAGAGAAAAAGGGAGAGAGGGTTTATGGATTATAATATTAAGTTAAATAAAGAACAGCAGGATATAGTAGATGGAAAATTGGGCGAAACTAACTCTAAAGTAATGGAGACCTTGATTCGATATGGAGAACTCTTTGGAGCTGACTCCATGGTGCCGATTACCAGTGAATACAATCATTTGGTTACATCCTTTGGATTAAAAGCCTTAAAGCCAGTGTATACTCTTATGGATGAGCTAATCGAGGCAGGAGCTCTTTCGAAACAGAAGTTTACAGTAGATCCACTGCCGCTTGACACTAATGTTCCAAGTTCTTTTTTGCAGAATATTGTATTTAACCGCTTTATGTATTCCAGCCAAAAAAGCTATGAGAAACAGCTTAGCAAGCTAGGACTTCTTAATGATGATGCTTATACATGTACTTGCTATATGAATGAAGTAGGCAATATACCTAAGAAGGGAGACGTTTTGTCATGGTCAGAGTCTTCGGCGGTAGTATATGCAAATTCCGTACTTGGGGCACGCTGTAATCGTAATTCTGGAATTATTGATTTAATGGGCTCAATTATTGGTTATGTGCCAAACTTCGGACTATTAAAGGATGAAGGCCGTAAAGCTAGCTGGATTATTGATATAAAGACTACTCAGAAACCTGAAGCTCAGCTGCTTGGTTCAGCAATTGGAATGAAGGTGATTGAAGATGTACCATATATTGTTGGTCTTGATAAATGGCTCGGTAGTTTAAATGATACAACAAAAACTTATCTCAAGGATTTCGGAGCAGCTACTGCATCTAATGGAGCGGTAGGTCTATACCATATTGAAGGTATTACTCCGGAAGCAGTAGAGTTAGGAAGAAATCTGGTTCATCAAGATGCTAAAACATATGTTATCGACGACGAAGAGCTTGAAAGAGTTTATAGGAGCTATCCTGTTATTTGGAAGAATAAAAATGCAAAACCTAAGCTTTGTTTTATGGGTTGTCCTCATATGAGCTTAGAACAACTGATAGGTTGGACAGTTTCTGTTGAAGATGCGTTAAGAGAGAGTAATAAGGAAACTGTAGTTATACCTACTGTGTTTACGGCTGCACCAGGAGTAATCAAACATTTTGAGAAGACAGAGTATTATGAAAGGTTGAAGAAAACAGGTGTAATACTGTCTTATATATGCCCGCTTATGTATATGAATAATCCACTTAGTACAAAAATGCCGGTAATAACTTCTAGTAACAAACTTCGCACTTACACCAGTGCAAGGTATTATACGGATCAGGAGATTCTCCAGAAGATAACAGGAGGTGTGAAGGAATGAGAGAATTTAAGGGCAGAATTGTGGTAGAAGGTGAAACCACTGCAAAAGCGCTTGTTTCACGGAATGTATTAAACACACTTGCTTCCTTTCAGAAAGCCTTACAGTTTGGAGACAAGAAAGCTACTTGTGGTGATCAGAATAACTCTGATTTATACGGCAAACAAATGGCAAATAAAGCCTTATGTTTACCAAGAACTATTGGCTCAACAACAGGAGGGCTGGTTTTGTATTGTGCATGTGCTGTGAATAGACAACCTGCATGTATGCTGTTTTCTGAACCTATTGATTCCCTTGCTGCTGCAGGGGCAGTTTTGCAAGATATCTGGTTAGATGGGAGATCGATGCCTGTTATTGATTCATTGGGAGATGATTTCCTGAATTATGTGAAGGATGATATGACTATTACAGTTAAAGATAGTGGTGTGGTTTTGATAGAATAGTTTGATTTTTAGCCAAATAATAATGATTAACTAGAAATATAAAATCGCAAAGAGTATTGAATTTACTTATAAAATGCCATTTTTTAGGATTTTAATAAGATGATAAAAATACAATTTGCCAAAAATAAATATTTATTAAAACAGCATTGAAGTATAAATAATACTTGCTAGAATAGAATTATAGGGGCCCCGATGATAAATAATTTTATTTTGAACGGAGATAATTATGAACGAGATTAAAGTATTTCCCATCGGAAAAATAATTAATAATAATAGTGAAGTAAAGATGATTCTTGATACAAAGTATGCTGCAGGATTAATAGGGCTTAAGGACTACAGCCATGTTCAGATTCTTTGGTGGCTAGATGGTTGTGACAATGAAAAAGACAGAACAACATTGGTAGAAAAGAAGCCGTATAAAAAAGGACCGGATGAAATAGGTGTTTTTGCACTTAGATCCCCTGAGAGGCCAAATCCTATTGCGGTATCAAATGCAAGCATTACTTTTGTAGATGAACAAAGTGGAACAATAGGCCTAACGTATGTTGATGCAAATGATGGAAGCGCAGTGCTCGATATTAAACCTTACACTCCAAGTGTAGATAGAATAGAGAATACCATTACACCAAAGTGGTGTAGTCATTGGCCAAAGTCAGTTGAGGAAAGTGGATCCTTTAACTGGTCAGATGAATTCAACTTTTAAGGGAGGATGCCTATGGCACTTGATGATTATATATACGAGAAGCCTGTTATTGAGACAGTACGGCTTACGCTTAGGAAACTAACACGTTCAGATGTACCGGCTTTGGAGAAATGGATGCCTGATAAGAGTATTTATACATATTGGGGAAAAGGTCCAGGAAAGACAGATAAAAACCCAAGCCTATTGTTTGAAAAGGAGGAAAAGCCAACTAAGAGTTTTCATTTGGGTATTGCGTTGAAGGGCAACGACGAGGTAATTGGAGAACTTTGGGTTTATCTTATTGAGAATAATCGCATGGCTAAGGTGGCAATTCGTTTTTCTAAAGATTATCAAGGCAAGGGATATGCTACTGAAGCATTAAATGCAATTACAGCATTTTGTTTCGATAATACTGAATTGCAGAGACTTTGGACGGATGTTGATGTGAGAAACGAAGCATCTGTAAGGCTTCTTGAAAAATGCGGATATAAAAGAGAAGGAATGATTAGACAAGGAAAGATGGTAAGTTCATGGTGTGATTATTATCTTTACGGATTATTAAAATCTGAATACAATTCAGAAAAAATATCCCGAAAAATTGATATTTAAAAATATATAATATGAAAGGGAACTTGATGCAAATCAGGTTTTCTTTTTACATATTTTCTGCTAAAATCCATAGTAATAATCTGCCAAGTTCCTACTGTGTTTCGAGAAAAATCCAATTCGGTAATAGAAGTATGTCCAATCTATTGGGAAAATATAGAGGGCAAATCGGTGCATAATGTAGCAGAACACGGCAAATAAGGAGGGTATGCTTTGATAAGGGTCTTATTTGTGTGTCATGGGAATATATGCAGATCACCCATGGCTGAGTTTGTTTTTAAGGATATGGTTAAGAAGAGGGGCTTAGAGGATAAATTTTATATTGCTTCTGCAGCTACCAGTACTGAGGAGATAGGAAATCCTGTTCATCCTGGGACTGTTAGAAAGCTTAAGGAGGTTGGTATTTCTGTAGATGGGAAGACAGCCTTTCAAATAAAAAAATCAGACTATGATAGCTATGATTACATAATTGTTATGGAGGAATATAATATTAGAAATCTCAAGAGGATAATTAAAAGCGATCCTGAGAATAAGGTAAACAAGCTCCTAGATTTCACGTCTACTCCAGGAGATATTGATGATCCCTGGTATACCGGTAACTTTGATATAACCTATGAGGAAATTCATAAAGGTTGTGAGGGGCTTTTAGAACATATTTTAAAGGAGCATAAGGACCTATAGATTATTTTCTTTTTGCTCACATGTGAATTTGAGGAAGGAGAGAATTAATGGAATTTATCATAAAAAGATTTGAAGAGTTAACTTTATATGAGTTATATGAAATTTTAAAGGTCAGAATTTCTGTTTTTGTTGTTGAACAAGAATGCCCCTATCAGGAAGTGGATGAAAAAGATAAAAACGCATATCATGTTTTTATTAAAGATAACGAGGTAATAAAAGCATATTTAAGAGTTTTAGATAAAGGAATATCCTTTGATGAAGTATCCATAGGAAGAGTATTAACTACTGAGAGAGGCATTGGACTTGGCGATAAAATATTAGAAAAAGGTATAGAGGTAGCCAAAGAAAAAATGAATGCTGATAAAATTAGAATCGAAGCGCAGTGTTATGCTAAAGGGTTTTATGAAAGGTTTGGTTACGAACAAGTATCAGATGAATTTTTAGAGGATGGGATACCACATATTGAAATGCTGCTAGAATAAGTTATTCCTTAAATTAAATTTTCTGTTTCAATACGACTCCATTGCAGTTAATACGATTATAAAGAATAAAGATGAATAAGTGAGCTCTTGCAATATTCTTTACATAGATGATTTGGTGAAATTCAATCAGGATTATTTGAAATATCATCACAGGTTGCAGAAAGCCTTGAAAACATAGACTTAACAGACTCTATTGTGATTGGCACATCAGCTATTACAAATGTGGAACTGGATGGCGCTCATTCTGGTGGATTATTTACAAGCCTGCAAAATGAAATTGATGAATTTAAGTAGACAAATACCAGTTTGTACAACGGTGGAATTAAGAAAAATATTTACAAAAAACTCTTGACGGGGAGATTATCCTCATCTTGTATGATTGTCTTAGAAAGGAGGTGCTGAGCATGGTACAAACAAAAGAAGTCACAGAGATGCTAGGTATCGATAGAGAGCGCATAAAATACTATAAGAAGATGGGTGTGTTTAAATCCAAGAGTGATCGCCCAGGCTGGTACACTGAAACTGACGTCTATAATCTCAGAAGGTTGGTTGTATTAGGAGTTGCTGGATTAACATGTGATGATATTAAAAGGGTGCAAACCGGGGAACAACCACTGGAAAGTACAATAAGGAATAGACGTAAAAAAATTCATGAAAAAATGAAGCAAATGATGGCATCCCTTGAATTATCTGATGAAATGTTAGGTTGCGGAATTCAGTATGAGTCTATGCAAACTGATTATTATTGGAACGTTATCAGTCTTAAGAAAAATGCAGGTGAAGAGTACTATGATCCATATTACGAGGAATCTGTAATTTCAATGATAAGAACATTTGAATGTCCACATTGCCATCAGGAGCAAGCAGTTGACCTTGAAGATTTTCTTTGTGATGAAAGTAGCGATGAAAAAGAAAATGGTATGGGGCCAGATATGGTTTATAGTTTTGACAGTGATGAATCATATGAGTGCGAATATTGTGGGAGAATATTTAAAATAGAAGGTTGGATTAGAGAATATCCAATAGGAGCCTATGATTCTGAAGCTTTTTCAGTAGAAGAAATTGCTGGTGAGGAGGAGCATGACGATGAATAATGAAGTAAAAACTGAACAAGAACTTGAAGCAATTCCTGAAGATAAGAAGGGCTTTATTACTTGGATCAAGGCTCATAATAAACAGCTTATCCTCGTAGGTATAAGTATTCCTGCAATTATTGCAATTGTGCTTGGTATAAAAAATAAAGATGCAATGAAGGCATTATTGGACAGCCTAAAGGATGAAATAAAAAAGGCAAATCTCTATAGTAGTAAATGGTTTGAAGTGGCAACAGATGCAGAGCTTGATGTAGAACGTGAAAAAGTAAGATTGGCTTATTGTTCATCAAGTGACAATTTTAATGAAGCTTCTAGACTTCAAAACCTTTTACGGGTATTTGATAATGAGATGAGTAAGAGAGCATGGGGGGATAAAGTTCCTCATGGACCAAGCGTCCATCGTGAACATGGTTGGTACTTATCTAACGACGACTAATAAGCGATAAATATATAACGCCTCACTGCTGGTTCTTTCCAGTAGTGAGGCGTTATACTTTTATGCTTGTATTTTTTATACATTTTTAAAGGTCACTCGAATATATTCTTGGCTGTAGATTGTAATGAGATCCATCAAGGATATGAAGGTTTTAGGTGTGAATTTACTTAGATGGTTAGGTGTATTTCGCTGACTTTTTCTAGTGATATTTTTTATATTCCTATACAAAGTTTTGTACGGTTGCTAGTTCTAACGCTTTTAATTTCTAGCATATCAATAATAAATAGAAATTCAAATTTGTTTTTTTATAGTCATTGTTATTAGTGAAGTAAAGGTACATAACCTTTCATATTTTTACAAGTTATTCTAAGAAAGTTGAAGGTGTTTAGAATGTCAAGTATAGAGGAAAAGGTCGAAGAGCAGTATAAAAGTTTTTTAGATGATTTGGGTATTAGACATTACGGAAAAACCGAAAAAATCAATCAGACAATTACTGATGCATTGCAAGCAGCAACATCTAAATCAGGTGGGTCTGGCAATAATTATCCTGATATTCAATTGTTACTGGACAATGGTTATAGTAGACGTATTCCTGTTATGATTGAAGCAAAAGGAAGCAAAAATAAGCTTGAAAAGTTAACTAAAAATGGCGATATCGAATGTGTAACATTTTATGATAAAGACAAAACAAATAAATATGGACAAGTTATACATTCCAAAGGAGATGCAAACTACAGTAGTATTCAGAATTACGCTGTGAATGGTGCAGTCCATTATGCAACTGCAATTTTAGATAGTAAAGGGTATTCAGAAGTAATTGCTATTGGAATTAACGGTACAAAGTTGGATGAGGCAGGTAAAGTAGTTGACGCTGAATGTAAAGCATATTATATCTCGGAAAAAAACAATAGAGTTCCGAAACAAATAAAAGAATTAGATAAAGATTGGTGTTTATTGAAAAAAGATAATTTAAAATCATTCTGTGAAAGACTAGATAAACTAATTCTCACTGCGGAAGAATTAGAGAAACTAACTAAAGCTGCAGAAGCAACTTTAGAACAAAGAGTAAAACGCATCCATCAAAGTCTATATGATGATGCTACATTAAAAACCGCTCTTAGTACAAATGAAAAACTCTATCTATTTTGTGGACTTATTATGGCAGGTTTAACTACTCATGGAGTGGCTCCCATTGATGTAACAGATTTTAAAGGGAATGATGATAGAGAGGATAATGATGGAACTATTATCACAAAGCGAATCAAATCTTTTTTGAAGAAGAAAAAATGTGATGAAGACAAGAGCCGAATGATATGACCCTTACCCAATTTAGTGGACACAAGGAACTCGTGTTATACTAAAAAGAGAAGGGAATGATTGATATGAAACAATATAGTGCAGAGTTTAAGCTGGAGGCAGTTAAGAGATACCTTGCCTCTGGGAGACCCCTCACTAAAATAGCCGAAGAACTGGGAGTAAAACCGACAACGCTACACGGATGGGTTAGAAAGTTCCAGGAGTCTCCTGATGTACCCTTCCCAGGCAGTGGACATCTAAGGCCTGAGGATGAAAAGCTTAAAAAGCTCGAGAAGGAAAATAAAGAGCTCAAGGAAGAAATTGAAATATTAAAAAAAGCGGCGGCCTTCTTCGCCAAGAACCTAAAATAAAGAGGTATCAGTTTATCAAGGCTAATAGCAACAAATATACAGTAGCGAAGCTGTGCAAGGTTCTGCTTGTATCCAGAAGCAGTTACTATGCATGGGATAATAAACCAGAAAGCAACAGGTCCATAGAGAACAAAGAACTGCTGGATAAAATCAAGAAAATCCACAAAGAAAGTCATGCTATCTTTGGCTCAGTTAAAATCACTCAAGCTGTAAACCAAGATTCTCAAAAACCCGTTAACCACAAGAGAGTTGAAAGAATAATGAAGGAAAACGGCATACATTCAAGGGTTGTCAAGAAATTTAAAGCTACAACCAATTCTAATCATAAGCTTCCTGTGGCTGAAAATATTCTTAATCGTGATTTTACTGTGGATAAACCCAATGAAAAAATGGTTAGTGATATCACCTACCTGTGGACAGATGAGGGATGGCTTTACCTTGCAGGAGTTATGGATCTTTGCGGTCAAAAAATAGTTGGTCTATCAATGAGTGAAAGAATGACGAAGGACTTGGTGATTAACGCTCTAAATGACGCGTATAATCGCTCTGGAAAGCCTTCTGGTGTTATAATCCATTCGGATAGGGGGTCGCAGTACTGCTCTAACGACTACCAGTTATTATTAAAAAAGTATGGTTTTGTTTGTAGCATGTCCCGTAAAGGTAACTGCTGGGATAATGCTCCTATGGAGGCATTCTGGGGTAAACTAAAATGTGAATGGCTTTATCACAAGCATTTTAAAACCCGTGATGAAGCTCGTGCTGCGGTGTTTGAATACATAGAAATATTTTATAATAGAGTAAGAATCCATGCCTCTAATGGCTTTCTAACCCCCGAAGAATATTACAATAGAGCTTTGCTCGAGTCAAAAGCCGCATAAAAAGAAATATTGCGTATTTCTAAGAATAAGAGAGATATTACGAGTTTTAGCTGTCTAATTTACTGGGGAAAGGGCACTCTTTTCTTTTTAGGCCTTTTGATTATATCACTATCACCCATTTTTGACCTGCTTTTTATCTATAAAAATTATCCATATTATCAAGAATTGAGTTTTCAACTGTCATTAGTGGCATTTCAATAATTGAAATATAATCATCATTAACCATTAATTCTGCTCCGCTATAGTCTACTAAGAACAGAAATCTGTCAAAATCTACTTCGTCGCCGAAATCGTATATATCTAATATATATGAAGTTATAGTTTTGTTTGTCTCAAATTCTATATTTAAATTTTCAATCCTACCATCAGAATAATATATGGTTGTCGTAGTGGTAATATCAAATATATCGTCAGTATCCCAGCCTTTTTTCTCCACTAACTTATTCAAGAAATCATATAGCCTAGACGAAACTTTTTTATCAAAATAATCTTCTAATGAATCTTTATAATCATAATAATCATCCAGTGCTTCATATACCACTAGTGGAATTTCTCCACAACTGACTTGATAATCCCAATTTGCAAAACCTGGCTGATCACATGCATCATCTAATAGTACTATATTTTTAATGTTTTTTTTGTTTAACAATAAAATCTTATTATTCATACAAGGAACTACAATATGCTCCTGTTCAGAGGTTTTATAAATTTCACTGCGTGTAACATCTGTAATAGGATACCATAAATATTCATCTCCATATGCTGGTAAAATACCGATATGGCCCCAAAACCCTCCTACTCTCTGGTTAGATGTTTCCTGATGAATGTACATAGTATCTGCTAACTGAGCTGCTTGTGCACTAAAAACATCTCTTCCAAGAACACAATTCACGCTTGTTCCTAAGCAAAAGGCAATATCTCTTAGCTCGGCAACTGTAGCTTCTTCCCCTGCTTCGATTTCTTTAAGTCTTGTTAAAGATATACCAGTGTTTTTTGAGATTTCTCCTGATGATATTCTCATAATAGAGCGAATTTCTCTTACTCTATTATTAACACTATGAGAGTTTCCAAGGAGCATATCTGGAGTCAGATTCAAATAGTCTAATACTTTAGCAATATGCTTCTTATAATTAGTTTCTGATGGGATAGTACCAGAAAGAATCTTATCCCAAGTTGGTCTAGAAATCCCTACCTCTTTACAGAATTCTGTTTTTGTAATAGATTTTGATTCAAAAATTTCTTCTAGTTTAGCACCTATTATACTTTGTTTTTCAAATAAATCTTTAATTTCAAACATTGTATCACCTCTAATACAAAAGTAGCATACCACATAATTTATGTCAATTATTTTTTTACATTTTTACAATTAAATTTTTACATTAAGTTTGATAATTCCATAAAAACACTTGGTGTTGTCACTGTGAATAACAGAATGAGTATTTGCAGCAGTATGAATGTGCGAAATAAATCAATCCCAGTTTATAGTTATATTCCCCTACAAAAAATACTACCTCCCTTAGGATTACAATTATAGTAACGGTATATTGTTATATTTCACTTATTTATCTCCTCTCAATCTACTATCTATTCATTACATCCTTCTTCACCGGCTTACATTCTTTTAAAGTATCCCAAATATCCTCTTGTGTACAGCTTATTAAATATACACCTCCATTTTCAGTGAGTACAAAGTTCGCCAGGATATCCTTGTTACGGTAGAAGGTATAATGATTACAATTAATTTTCTCATCAAAAATTAATACCTCCTCCCTTGAACATTTATAATGTGCTCTATAAGGAGAAGGATTCTTGAGAAATGACCATAATTCACTGGTAATAGCAAAGGTCTCTATATCTTTTAGAAGATTATAGCTGTAAACCACCCAGTTTCTTTTCTTCCTGCTGCAGAGATAATCAATAGTTTCCTTACAATCCTCTAAAGAAGAAAAATAGCTGAGCCCCTAACCTCTAACTCAAAGCTCCAAGGATTAAAGAATATCTGCTCCTCTGTAACTGCTCCAAAGAATTTCAGTATATCATGATATTCTTCTATGGATAGGTCATCATCCTTAACAAACTCATCACAGAAAAGCTCTTCATTCTCCGACGCAATGGCATATCTATCCCCCAGGTTATAAGTCTCCATATTTCTGTAGCTAGCATAATGCTTATATTTTGACAAATGGGTTTCTATCATTTTGCATACTCCTTTAAATAATATCATCCTCAAGGATTAAATCCTGAAAATCCAGGGCTAAATCCTCCATGGCATAGATTTCTGCACTGCCGTAATCTCATATAACATCTAAGCTATCCTGTAAACTTCCTCCCATATGACTATGGACTTCATAGCAGTAGTGGTATATCTCCTGAACCTTTTCTTTGATTTCATAGATTAGTAATTGCGCCTTTTCATCAGCAGCTTTATCATCACTAAAAAAATTCTCATCCATTAGCTCTTAGAATTGATAGTTTAAATCAGTCAACTCCAAATTTAACAGTTTTATTCTTTCTATCAAACCATCCATAGATAAAACCTCCATATTTTTTACTGATATATAGTAAATAGTAACGAAGATACTAATTTATTACCTATATAAGAAAATAAAATCAGTATATGATATTAGAGAGCTAAATAATTCTTCAAAATAGTCTTCCATATTTAAACATCTAAAAGCTAAAAAGTTTTAATAATAAAGAATAACAAATTTAGCTTTTCTTATATTCTTACAGTAAATTTAAATAAATCCATTATTTCTATAGAACAAATTAAATATGATCTTATTTATAAATAAATATTATACTGATGTTCTTTCCTAGGTTTTCAAGACAAAAAAAACTAAGCAAATTACAAAAGCAAAATCGCCTTCAAATTGCCTAGCTATCTTAATTAGTGAATTATGCGGAAATAGTATAATCTCTATTCATAACCTTCCAGGGAATATTCTCATTTTGCCATCTAATGATATCTTTATATAGAGCAGTATCCTTAAATAAACTATAATTATAGGATGTCCTAAGAACAAGTTCTACCCTATCCGCTTTAAGTCCATTCGCACTACTATTTCCAATGGTATTCTCAAATAGGAAAGCAAGAATTCCAGAAATATCATGACCACAGCATATTTGCCATGGATCATAGTATTCTTCTTTCTCCTTCTTTAGCTTATCTTTAATTATAGCTCTATTTACATTACTTCTCTTTCCTACTAATAAGATATCTATAAGTTTTTCTTCATCAATATCTAAATTTTTACAACTAATAAATTCTTTATATGGAATGTCATCAAAACAAATCTCATAATGATTAACACTAGAAATATATCTTAGCATCCCAATGATAGATGCAGAATCCAAAACTTTTTGAATAAAGCTTGTCCCTATATCCCTTTCGAATGCTTCAATTTTCTGATCGTCTCCATATTCATTAATAAGAACTTCTAGAGAACCTGTTTTTAAAATGAGTGTTTCTAAATCATGGGTATCTGTTGTAAGTATATTTATAGCTTTATCCTTATTCATCAATTTGTCAAAATCGCTATCAACAACTCCTAAAACCCCAGTAAGGTTAGCTTTTTTTACATCTCTCATAACATTTTCAACACAAGATTTTCCACATGCTTCTTTAATTAAACAAAAATCTTTCATAATAATATTCTTAAAAAATTTTTTATCTGTCGTACCTTCAACTATAAGATATGACTTAAGTTTATTCACTCTTCTGTTCATACGAATTTCAGGTACTATTGTATTAGCTTTTATATAACTCTTCATTCAACCCCCTCCATATCAACCATAAGATTCCAATAATCATTAACTATGTTCGGGGAATGAGTTGCTACTATAGCTTGCATATCATTTAGAGTGCATATATCCAACAATTCATTAATAAATTCTTGTTGCCATGCAATATGAAGGGAGATTTCTGGTTCATCAATTAATATTATTGAATTCCTATGACATTTAAAAATCAACTCATAAAACAAAACGAAGTCATTTTTCTCACCAGAAGATAGTTTTTCTATAGGAACCTCTCTTCCATTTGAAAGTTCAAATATAACACCCTTCTCTCTATCAATTCTCATTATTTTATTACTAAATCTATTCTTAATGTTAATGATATTTAATAAGAGCTTAATTTTTCTCTTAATATCATTAAAAACTTCTATCTTGTTTTCATTATCTTGTATATATAGCGTTAAGAATTGC
>JAEXSY010000114.1 GCA_023440105.1 Bacillota bacterium | reverse complement strand
CAAAGCCTATAGGTACTATTCGACTATTACTTCCAGGCTTAGCTCCAAGGTCAATAAGAGGAGTTTCTCCATACTTTTCAATCTGAACACCAAAGTCATTCTTAGTAACCTGGTACATTCCAGCTCTTCTAGCACAGGCTCTAATCTTAGCAATGAGCTTAAGGTTTCCAGCTATGAAGCTAGGAGTACCATCAAGCCCCATTAAGAATTCATCCAGTGCATCAAGGAATGTCTTATAGTTAGCATCCACTGCGCTAGAGCTTGAAAGGTCAATAACTGCGCTTGGGTTATATTCGGTACTGGATCCAGTAAGCGCCTTTTCCAATCCATCAAAAGCATTTGCATCAACTCCACTATCACCGTTAATAACAGTATCATTAAACAATGCTTGAGCTGCTTTTACCTTTTGGGCCATCTGAAGAGAAACCTCATTAACAATACCGCCCATATTGGCTATAATTCTATCAATCTCAAAACTTCCACCAAACACCTTAAGGTCAGCAGTGTATCTCTTCTTTGTTACTTCCTGTGGAGTATACTCAGTATTAACAGCTCTGAATCCAGCTGTAGGCTGAGTTTCTAACCTAGTATATGCATAGGTTAAGGTAGCACCGCCACCAGTAGGAGAAACTGCATCATCAAAGGTAAGGTTATCTAGTAAGAAATTAGATTTTCTAAATTCATCAATAACCCCCATCTGCAATGCATCCTGAACGTTTTTCTTTGCTTCTAATAAAGTAATTGCCATTTATATCATCCTTCCTTATTTTGAATTAAAATGTGATGCTACAGCATCAAATAATGAAGCAGGTTGAGTGCTTTCAGCGCCTGAGCCCTTACCATCTCCACCTACTTTAAAACCTGGTTTTGTTTCTGTCTTTTCTTCTTGCTTAAAGAGAAATTGCTTTGACTCACTTAGAGTCTTTAACTGTTCATCCAGACCAGCTAATTTACCATCTTCTCCGTAAACAAGCTTTGTCTTATCAAACAATCCTGCAACAAGATCCTCATCATGAACCTTACCTGCTATAGCTAGCTTTATAGCATTAGTCACTTTAAGATCCTGCAGCTGTTGTTGATATTCAGCATCTTTAGTTTTATTTTCTTCCTGTAGCTTCTCAATCTGCTTCTTAAGCTCTTCGCCTATACCTGCAGACTTCTTAAGCTCTTCAAGCTGAGTAGTCATTTCCTTAGAGGTATTCTTTAAGTTTTTATTCTCCTCGTTCACTTCATCAAAGCGGTGTTTAGGAATATAAGTCTTGAGTTCCTCCTGGGAAGCTGCTGCAGCTTTTGTTGCCTGCTCCTCTGTAAATCCTAAAGCAATAAACTGTTCCTTTGTCATTGATATTCATCCTTTCATCTACATTTTTTATCCTGGTCTTGGCCAGTGATGTCTTGTTCTTTAACGCCTACAATACCAAAAAGGCGAAAATAAAAAAGCCTTATCAGTAAGGCTTAATTTAACTATACTGTAATTATATGTTATATTAGTACTGAAAGGAGGTGTTACTATGGAAATGCATAGAGTTTCTTCCAGTAACCTAGTAGCTGTAGGATATGATGCTGAATCTCAAACCTTACGAATACAATTCAACAGTGGACTGTATGATTATTATAATGTTCCCCAACATATATATCAGGGTTTGATGTCAGCACCATCTCATGGCCAATTTCATGCCGCCTATATAAAACACTCTTATAGGTATAGAAAAATTGCCTAGTCTTTAACTAACAGTATTATTGCTGGGCCCTCTATTTTGATTTCTTTATTCTCGTATGGGTCCACAATAATCACTTCTACTCCTTCCCTCTTTTTAAGTTCTTCAACTAATTCTTTAGATGGTATCTTATCATAAGGCAAATTACTCGTCACCTCCCTTTTTTATGCATAATAAAAGCACCTACTCTTAATCTAAGTAAGTGCTTCTATAATACTTCTTCACCATTTTTATATGCTTCTCTTGCTTCTTTCAATGTCATTTTATTAGGGCCTACAGGATCTCCTTCTTTTTCCTTAGGACCGCTATTTTGATAACCACAGGTATCACAGATATCAAACCACTCTACATCATTCCCACAAACAGGACATTTTAGAATGAACTCATCATCCATAACCACTACCTCCTATTTTACTTATATTTTTCTTTTTCTCCTAAAAAATAATCATATTTTTCTTTAGGCTTAAACAAGGTTGAAATAGTACCTTTAGGATGTCCCATTACAAAGTCATTAGTACTTTTTCTATACTTGAATACCCACCCCTGATTGCTTATAAAACCTTCAATGTCATCACTTAAAGGAGCGGCCAATAAATCTCTTGCTATATTTAAATATTGCTCCGGAGTTATATCACCATATTCAACTAAATGCTTTTTTATATGTGTATTAAATCTCTTTTCAGTTGAAAATGGAGCTTTAAACCACTTCTTACTACTAAGTATATCATCGTTTCCATTTTCTTCAATAGGAATTTTATTTATCTCTCTGTTATATTCCCTTCTAAGCTGGTTATTTTTATACAAGTGCTGTTTTAAATTATCTTCCCATTCCTTGACTTTATTATTGGCCTTATTCCAATTTTCAGAATCAACTGATCCAGCACGAACACGCTTCCACTTCCTAATCTGCCTTTCCATATACCTTTGAGTCTGTTCAGCAGCATAAGTGCTTAATGAGGATTCATTATCCGGTATCTTAGGAATGTTAGTTATCCCAGGAAAATAAGTAGCAAGTGTATGTCTGCAGTTAGGATGCATAAACCCTTTTTCTATAGCCTCACTAAGCATAGGGTAATCTCCATCTTCACTAGTCCCATGAGAAAACACATCATCAATTAATACTTTCCCCTGCCACGGCAAACAGTGCTTGCATGTATTAGCATGAGCAGTAACAACAACAGTATGGATACCATATTCATCTCTCTTAGATCCTTCACCTAGCAATGTAGCTCTATGTGAAGCAGTTCTAAGGGCCATTTCAGCGTAAGAAGCAATATTAACTCTCTTACCATCTTTATAAATAATAGAGTTTATCCCACTGTTTAAAAATTCCTTTGTGGCCATGTCTATAGCTTTGTTCAAAGACTTAACACCGGAAGTCATATATAACTCAGTCTTAAAGATAGTCTGCCTATAAACAGCATCCATCTTTCTAAGAACTGAATTATTAGCTTTTATCATATCATTATTTACAGTCTCATGAAGTGCCTTAAGCTTTTTCTCATTAGCAGCAAAGAAGCTCTCATCATCAGGAGGTCTTACAGGCCTGTTAAGTACTCTAGCTATATAATCCCTTGTAGCCTGCTTCTCTGAAATATCCTCAGGAAGATTCAAAGAAGCTTCAGGATTAAAGAACTTTCTTATACGTTCTATCAAGCTGGCGACCCTACCCTGACCAGATTTATAATTGTCATTGATAGAATCCTTTATAGTCTTTTCAATTACTCTACTATAAGAACCAATAATCTTTTTATTCTCTTTCCGAAACTTCTCCAACCCTCTAAGCTTAGCTCTCTGCCACTGCTCCCACTGAAATCCTTCATTCTCTTCTTCTCTTTTATGATAATAAAAAGCTCTTTTCATAGATGATATAAGACTTAGTTCCATCTCCTCATATATCTTTCTGAGGTCATAGGCTTTGTCTCTATTACTCTTATTGACTTCATCCAATGACTGCTTTTTTAAAATATCTTTTAAGATATCACTAAGCTTCTTCGCCATCTATATCATCCCCTGGAAGATCATCATCAGCTTCATCTATAACCTTAGGCTCCTCAGCTTCAAGGTAGCCATTCTGTTCTTTTATCCTCTGAATTTCTTCTTCCTTCTCTTCATCTGTCATAGTATCTCCATAAAGCTCATCTATTGCTTTTTCAATAGACATAATTCCATATCCCTTAGCTTTTCCTACAGTTTCAACTACAGTATCAAAAGAAGGAGATGCATATTCCCCAAAAGAAATAGAAGCCTCATATTCTCCAGGCTTCTTCTCAGCTATAAGATCACTAACCATAAGAACAACAGAAACAACCTTAGGAATAACCTCATTCAAGGTATCAATTAACTTTCCTCTAGTATAAAGTGTAGCTTTTTCCTTCTCTCTCTGAGCTTCTGCATTATCAGTTTTCTTTAAATCTATTCCTAAAGTAGCAGGTGATATAATTCCTTGAAGACACATATCAAGATTACTAGCATAAGTTTCTACAAATGCTTCATAGCTAATAGTAGGCTGTATAGTTTCTATCTTGCTTTTATCATCTTCCTTTAAGCTAGAGCCAATAGCTATAAACTTATTATCAAAGGGATTAGGCTCCATGAGCTGACCTGTCTCAGGGTTCCTTGGTATAAGGTCCTCTGGGATATATTTCTGAACTCTTCCATCTCTTATAGCATCAGTCCACTGGCTTATTGTTTCATCAAGAGCATCAAAGGAATCACTCTTACTATCAAAAATACTCTTGCCCCTTCCCTTGAACTTAGGAGACTTAAAGAACCTCATAGGAACTGCCATAATAAAGTTACCAGTAAAAGTAATGTCTTCCAGCTTAGCAGTTTCCTCAACAGTATTTAGGGGAACTTCTTTCCCATCAGAGTCATAGAGCTTAAATTTAATATAACCTCGGCCAAATATCTCCTCCAGGCTGTATTCTTTTTCCTTAACTGCATATGAGGTATAAAATAAAATCTCATGAACTCTTCCACGATTAATGTTATAAGCTACTCTTTCACCACTAAAATATTCTATTATTGGATACTTAGTAATATCAGTATCTATAGTAATCTTAAAAGCTCCATCACCTGTAACCAATGTCTCTGAAATAGCCTCGCCTAAAAGCTCCTCGAACTTATTATCCTTTGATACTTCATCCCATAGATTATTTAATTCCTCAGTATCAAGCTCTATACCATCTAGGTCTGCAATAACAATATCTGATAGCCTATCAACTATCATTGCCGGTAATCCTGAGTGAATCTTTCTTATATTGAGCTTTTCAGAAGGAACCGCAGCCCAAAACCTAGACTGACTGACCATATCCCTAGCAGCCTGTTTAAAGAACTGGTCCAACTCTGAAGGATCTCCTCTATACCATATTCTATTTTTAAGAACATTCCCTTGGAAGCTCAAAGGCTCCTTTATCACAATGGATTTATCTACTGCTGGAGTTATTTTTAGTGCTTTCATAACCATATTTTTAAACCACCCCACTTTCTAGCCTCCTATCCCTATCTTATTTTTAAATGGTATCCATCCATACTGACTAGCATTTATTGTATGGTCGTTTGCATCCTCAGGCTCATACTTATCTTCTTTCCAACTATAAGACTCATGTTCTGCTATGTGATGCCTACAGTGCTCTAACACTAAGTAATACACTTTGCTATTAGTATTAATCCATCCTAGCTGAAGATGTATTCTATCTATAACAGTAATCTTCTTATAAGCATTGAGAAAATTATAAAGACATGGGCTAATCCTTTTAAACTTCTTAAGCTCTGTTATAGTAGCCTGGTCAGCACTATCAACAAATACATCTCTAGCAAATCCCCACTCATTTCTATTTCTCTCTAAGAAAGTAAATAATCTTGAAGGAATATCAGAAGGAGCTAAGGGGATTTGTAAATTTGCATTGTTATATACTTCCTCATCAAGAACTATCAATTGTCCCTTATCCGTTATCCCTTGGAATATAAAAGCTAGTGTGTCTGGACTCTCTTGCGAGTAGGAAGTATCCACACCACAGGAGAAGTACACAAGCTTAAGCTTCCTATCTTCTATCTGCTTCTTAATATAGGCTTTATTAACTACATTCTTTTCCCTTGTGAAGTTGCTAAAGATTAATCCTGTAGCCCTTCCCCTCAGCCCAAGTATTTTATTTTTATAGAGCTTAGTCCCCTTTGGCACATTAAGTATTATCCGCTGTTTCTTCTCTTCAGTAAGACCAGCATTATGGATAAAAGAAAAGAACCAGTGAACCCATCCGGGTTTTGGTTCCTCATTTAACAGCTCTCTTATTTCTCTAGGTGTTTCCTTTTCCCATTCTGGAAGTGGTCTGCTGCAGTTTATATATTCTTTATACACTGGAAGGTTAGGATCATCAGGGTTCAGTGTCCCCATAAAGTAATCACACCTCATGGATACTTCTCTTACATACTCCATATCAGCTATGTTTATCTCATCTATGTAAAGACATCCATACTGTCCTCCTAGAGCTTTCTTCCACCTGGTCTTATTATCATAGCCTAATACATAGATAATTTTATCTCCTGAGTCTGTGTGATAGAGAATATGAGGTAATGAGTGCTGGCCTTTACCATTGCTGTTATACTGCACTAGAGGACCAAATACATCACATATTCCCAGGTCCTTGTTGATAATGTTCTTTTCTATGGTTCCTAAGTCAAGCCCTGAAAGAATGTGAAGCTTCTTGGGGCTCTCAGCTACTTTAAACATAAACTTAAGAATACCTACTGTAGTCTTCCCTGCTGCAGTAGTACCTTCTAAGAATTCAACTGGAGAATCATGCTTTAAAAAAGCTTTATATTTTTCAGATAGTAAATATACTTCACTCATATATTTAATCCTTAAGCTGCTGTAATATAGAACCTAGCTTTTCTAATCCCGTATCCACGGTTCCATTGACCTCAACCTTATCTTTAAACATCCCCAGGTGCTTACCCAGAAGCTCAAGAGCCTTAATCTTATCATTAAGCCTTACTTCTCTTTCTACAAGCTCCATATCATCAGAACTGGATGTCTTGACCTTCACAGACTGAATAGCTGCTAAATCATCATCAGAAGCATCTGGAAGAACAGTAGCTGTTTTGAAGTTTATAACATCAGCTGGATTAATAAAACCTATCTTAGCAAGCTCTATAAGGACCCTATCCGCATTAACTCCAGTTCTTTTTGACCTTTCTGCCATGGCTTTGTCTATACACGCACGTACATCAGGTTTCTTCAAGTTTTCATTTCCAATACTGTAAGCTGTCGCAGGGCTATATCCTGCTCTAATAGCTGCCTGTGTGGCATTAAGGTCTATTAGGTATTCTTCTATAAATCTTTTCTGTTTTGCTGTAAGCTTGGCCACAATGCCACCTCCTTAATTTTAGGTATTAAAAAAACCAGTAATAAAATTTACTGGTTTATATCTTATTAAATTTAGTGTTATTTTATTAATCTTTTGCACTCAATCCAAACTGAATCAACGAACATATTAAGTGCTCTTGTTGCTATCTTACGATCATAAATAAACGGCTCAAAATATTGTTTCATTTCTTTGTTTTTATATAGTTCATTCCAATATATTTCTCTTAAACCCTTGTTAGTACATACTTTAAACTTATCATCTTTCAACATATATTCTCTTAGTTGTTCTTTTAAAGTTTCCATTTTCTCTTCTTCTGCAGCTTCAATATCTATAATAACTTCCCAATGATTATCAAGAAAAAGATCTATCATTTCATCAGCTTCAAAAATGCCTTCTTCCAAATGCCAATTATCTTCAAGTTTAACTGCAATATATTTATTTTCATAAATGCAAAAAATACATAATTTAATAGGTCTTTTAAAATCTATTACTTTAAGTTTATCATTATGTTCTTTTATCTCTTTCTTAATTAATCTATACTTCTCCGGTTCTATTTCCTCTTGCTTATCTTCATCAATTAAAAAATCTTCTATATCATTATATGTAAATGAATAAAATATATTTCTTATGTTATTCAATTTACAGAACTTAAACAGTTCATCAATATCGGATTCTGACAGTACTAATGCATACTCACTTATTATTGTTTCCACCTCAAAGCCATAGAAACCTTCTTCAAGTATTCTCTTACTCAAGTTATTTTTTCTTAACATTCATACACCCCTCCTCCCACCACAGATAATTCTACACATGGAAGGAAATGCCTTTAAGAATCGTTCGACAATAGCTATAATACATATGCTACATAGTAAATCTTACTATGAATATTAATTTAGCTTTTATATCTACAATTCGGTTGATTCTATTTTTTTCACTTCCGATTTATTGATATGTATTATATTGTTTTCATAGTAAACACAGATATATTGATCATTACTATATATAATTTTACAATCCATAACAGGTAGTTGTTTATCATTCGAATATAATATACGGTTCTCTAACCCTACAAGCTTTCCTTTAGTTATAAAAAGTGTGTAATTTATTATTATGTGAATTAACACAATAATAAAAATTACTAAATTAGTTATAACCCAACTCACATCGTTATTTTCTTTAGATTTTAAAATAAAATGAAACAGTGACCATACATTAAAAAACATGAAAATTATACTACATGTATATGCAATAACAATATAATAAGTCTGACTTTTTACTCCAGGAGCCCTACTTATATACTTTTTTACATTTTTTTCAAACTCGTACAGATTACACATAGAAAAAATGCTAACTATAATGAAAGTTATTAAATATAGCAATTGTTTATTATCACTCGTGCCTGCTATTGAACTAGTGTTATCATCCAAAATAATTGCTATTATTGGGAATGTAATTATAAAAAAAACAAAAAGCATTATTATCATCATTATCGATTGCCCTTTATTATTTTTTTCAATCCCTAATTTTTTTTCAATTACAGCTGTATAAGGCATGTTCATTATATATTGAACAATTATTATAATTATTGCAAACGCAGCTGAAATTGTAGAAAATGATATACTAATATTTTTAAATAGATTCATAGACTCACCCCCTTCCACAATATAAATATCGTAGAAGGGATTACATTCTTTACTATTTTTGCCTTAAAGCACCATTAACTCTCTTATAGCTTCTAGCCTCCATACATTCCTTAAGACTATCCAATGGATTAGATGGCTTTACTCTTTTATTTCCACAGTAAGGACAGCCTATATATTTACCTGTATTAATAGCTGCTAACATCTCTGAACTAATTAGAATAAATTCTCTTCTGCATCCCTTACACTTATATGCAACATACATCTTAAGCACTGTCCTCACCTCTTCCTATTTTTATACAACAAAAAAGCACTGAGTGGTAATCCCAACACCCAATGCTTTTCGCTGAATATTCGATTTGCTAATACTATTTTATTACACTTATTTTGCATTTACTAGGAACTATTATAGGAACTAATTAACTTAATGCTTATTTACTTTCGTTTATACTAATACACTAACCATTTCCCTAGCATTTCTTTTTCACTTATAAAACCATATGCTAATATTTCATTAAAATTATTAAAACATGTTTTATCATTTACTATTATTTTATTATTTTGACTATGATGACAATAAACATTTCCACCATATTCAATTTGTCTCAAACCATCAAATGTAATTATTTCATCAGTGGATACTTTAGGACTAATTATACTTTTATTATTTTCATTAAACTCTCTAATAGCTTCTACATAGGACATTTCTGTAACTTTTGAAAGAACTTTCTCTTTTGTCGGAATACAATAATTATTTATCCTTAATTCTTTTCCGTTATTATCATAAATATTATCAAAGCTTATTTCATTATAAGATAAATCTAGTATAGCTAGTCCATCACACCACTTCCCTTCTAAATTTCCAACAATAACTTCGTAAAAAGATTTCTTTTGTTCCATAATTTACCCCCTTGTACTAAAATAAATGTCAGCAATAATTTGCTAATACAAATTAATCATACCACCCTTTACCAATATAATACTATTAAATTTTCAGAAAGCCTTATGCCTCATTATTTTCTTTATTACTTCCCATTCTCTATCTTTCTGACATACCTATCTGTTACCCCTAATACTTCTGCTGTCTGCTCTTGAGTATATCCATGTACTTGTCTTAGGTACTGAACTCTTTCTTTATTTCCTGGAAGCTCCTCTAATCTCTTAGGTATTTCTATCTGCTCCTTTATAAGCTTATCCAATATTAATTCATCCAGGTATATCATATTTTCTAATTGCCTAATAGCTTCATAAACCTTTTGGAGATCTACTTCTTTTCTGCTACCTCTTATCATATCCGCATCAAGATAGCTTGTACTTTCTTTAAATCCAGAAGGAGCAGCAGCCCTAATAACTTTCTCTAAGATATATTCTTTGTCTTTCTTATTCTTCTCTAGCCTATATTTTACTTCTTGTATTCTGTCCATTCTTCCTCCTCCAACCTACTCAACCTAGAATTTATTATGCATGCAGAAGCTATGAAAGCTAGAATTACGAGTATTATTGAAGCTATAACGGTTAGCAATATCCATAGTGCTAATATCATTTATTTATCCTCCAATAGTTCAGGATTATCAAATCTATTGCCTGCTGCCTTCATCTCATTGATAGCAGTTAATAATAATCTTGCTGGAACATCTGTATTTACCAAGATGAATGCTCCGGTATATGTGCCATGGTATACAACTTCCCAAAGCATATTCTCTTCATCCTTATACAAATCTCCTTCATAAATCTCTTTATTATTCATGCCCGTATATTGTCCTACACTCTCTGGAATAACTTCCTCCTCCATATAATACCCTTCATAATCCTCATAAATAATTCTAGGTCTATCGTGAGTATTTACATAGTACCCATATATCCATTGGTTATCAGATTTTCTCTTTCCTCTAAATCTAATCTCTCTATTCATCTTTGTCCTCCCTTAATATATAAATCATGATAAGTAATTCCCACAGCATAAGCCTGCCATATATCTTTTTTGAAGCCATAGAACCACCCAGGCTCCTTCTTAGTGCCTTTACCCTTATTAGGAGTATTAGGAGCGAATCTGTCTATTAAAGCTTGGATTATATTGCTGTCCTTAGCTTTCATACTTTTACATAAAGCTAACTTTTCATCCTGCCTATATATAAGCTTAGGATGAATATCTAGATGCCATTCACTAGCAGCTGAGAACTTACCTACCCACACACAGGTATCAAATACTGTCTTTCCAACAGCCATTCCATATGAGGCAACCATTTCTATTGCAACATATTTTATTCTGTATTCTCTAAGTAGATATTTTATTTTATTGAATAGAACTTCATTGCTTATCTTCCCTTTTTCTACTGGCTTTAAATCTTTGTCTAAGATTACATATCCACTTTCTATATTTCCAGGATCTATTGCTAATATCATTTCTCACCCACCTTAAACTGATCTCTAACTTCTTTTATTAAATCTAATCTTCTTAATACAGTATTTTTTTCATAGGCTAGTTCATCCGCTCTAATATTCATATTTGCCCTTTGCTTCCTTGTAGAGAAGCTATCGTTTCCCATAAACCTTTCTCTGTGCTTTTCCATCTTCTTCTCTACTCTATCTAAATCTTTTCTTAATTTATCTTCTGCTATATTTAAAATAACTCTTATATCTAGCTCCATTTGCCTATCTTCGCTCATTCTTGCTGGATTCCATAAAATCATCTATATCTCCCCCATCTTGAAGCCACTTCTCTTCCATCCCGACTCCTTAACAGCAAATACATCATTCTTTTTATGCTGCTCTTTTATTTTCTTTTGGTCTAATCTCTTCCTCGCATATTTCATAAAATCTGCTTTAGACATTTACATTCTCCTTTCAGTTGACTCTCATATGAGAATAATCTTTTATAGAAGTATCCTCATATGAGCTTTTTTAATGTTAAATTTGCTGAACAGCAACCGAGGAATAAATCCTACCACCAACTTTATAATGAATATATTTCATTCCTGGTGAAATATTCTTTGTGCTACTCGGATAAAGTACAACTGGATGTCCTCCAAGCTTAATATAATATTCTCCTTGGGGAACAATTCTTTTCATCCATGGCTCCATTGTTGTGAGTAGATATTCCATTCTATCGAACAATGAAATTGCTTTTTCCTCGGTATCAAAGAGAGAAAGTTGCACATAGGACATTTATTTTCTCCTCCTGCTTTTAAGGCTTAATTTGTCTGAAATGCGAATTAACTATTAAAGTCTAAATAGCCATAATACATATCACTATGGAGCTTCTCACCACATTTTTCACATAGAACAATTTCAATATTATTTAAATGCTGTTCAGCTTGAGTTATTATAGATACAGGCTGTGTTTCATCTATTAACATTCCACAACCATCACATACTTTTTCTTCTTCTAATCTTAAAAATTCTACATTTAACATTCTAATTTCCTCCTGATTTATCTTCGTAATATTTTCAAACTACGTCTTAACTATTCTGCAGCTCTACCCTTTGCCACGTTAGAAGACTTCTGAGAGCTTCTAACTCTGTCCTGGTGTTCCTAAGAGCTTCTTTACATACTTCTGCATCTATCTTAGCTATATCCCTTTGTAGCCTTAATTTAGCCACCTCAGGAGTGCCTCTAGCTATATCATAGACAAGGTTCCCTGGAAGCTTCTGAGCTCTAAGACTTAATTCTTCCTTAGCTACAGAAATTCTGTAATGATACTCTCTATTTGCTAGAGTAATCATAAGGGTTTTATATCTTGTATTACCCTCGGTTAATGCTAACTTACAGAATTCAATGGATTCTATTATCTGTTGTGGTGTTATTACACTCGCCTCCTTTAAAAACTACAATCACAAGGCAATTCTTCTTGCCCATTATCTAATTCTTTTCTTACCTGTGCCCAAAATGTCTGAGGCTTTAATTTTTCACTAGGTACTATCCCTCTATCTTTCATTGCAGCGAATTTAGGTTCTAATTCTGATAGGTATGTATCTTTCAATATGCTATATCCTATAAGCTCCTCAGCCTCTTTAGCTTCTTCCCATATCTCTGGGTATAAACAGTAGACTATATACCACTGCTGCTTCCCAGCTTTTAAACATCCAATACAATTAGCATGTCTGAATAATCCATAGGTGCTAGGCTTTCTTATTCCTATTTCTTCTGTATTTTCTATGGTTCTTTCCCAGAAGGCTAATGGAAAATCTGTTTTATACCCTTTGTTAATCAGAACCCCAATTCTCCTTTGTATTCTAGCTGTTTCATTTTTATCAAATCCATATAATATAACTAGATCCCCTCTAACTGCTGGAGGTACTACTGGATAATTCTCCTTTAGCCACTTATAAAAAGGTTCTGTCTTAAGCCTGTTAGTACATAAGGCTGTCCCATTACCTACCTTAAAAGCTCCTAAAGACTTAACCACCTTTAGAGGTGTCATTTCTTCAAAATTATCCATATTAGCATAAGTTATTTCTATTCCTAGATGGTTAGCTACTTCTTGCTTAAATCTTTTTATATCCTTATCCTCCACCTGGGAGCTTATATCGTGATTTAAAAGTATTACATTTTCTTTACCATATTTTCTAACAGCTTCTATAGCTACAAGAGCTGAGCTGTGTCCACCACTAAAACAAACAACATATTTTTTATTTTCCAATTTTTCCACCTACTAGTCTGTGTTCCCAAACTAGTAGGAGAAATCTATCTCATTATTTCCCCCCATTGACCTATACTAAAAGTCATAGTATAGCGGGCTATCCCTGTAGTGTTCTTTCACACTTGCAGGCGAACACTGGTTAGGTGTGGGCCTCATGACCGTTAAATTTTTACGCTGCTACGGTTTATTTAGCGAGCATTTAAAGAGTAACCAACTCTAGACACTGGGTAAGTATCCTGCCCATACAACCTGGTCTACCAGGATTGAAAAATCGGAAGTTTTCTTTTATTCAACTTTTACCTCCCTCCCCAAAAGTATCCGACTCTCTTTTTTATTTTCCCTTCCCTCGATAGATGAAGCATAAGAAGAAATACTTCGTCTAAACTTCTGTTAAATTCTGCTGCTATATCCGGTACTCCAAAGCCTTCTCCCCAAAGATATACAGCTCTATCCATTTGTTTTTGTTCCCAGGAGAAGTCCAAATCTTCAAGGATTATTTTCACTATTATCCCCCTCCTGTTCCTCATAAAAGATTACAGCAGATAATTTAGAGTGCTGTTTAACTTCAATAACCTTATGTGTCTTACAAAAATTCTCTATACATCTCTCTACTTCTTTTGGAGATATCCCTGTTATAACCTTTACCTTTTTATCTTTCATCCTCAGGAGCCTCCAACAT